>JAGLZG010000099.1 GCA_023131705.1 Nanobdellota archaeon | reverse complement strand
ACCTATTGGCTTAGTGCCTACAGGGGTTCGAATCCTCTTCTCCGCATTTTTTATGATTATTTATATACCCCAATAAAATACTATTTTACAGTAACAAAGTGTTGTAATGGCTGTTTTCAGCCATTATGAGCCTTAAAGCATAAACAACTATAATTATAATGAGCCAGGTTGCGAAAGCTTTATAAAGGGGTTCTTATCACTAACCACAATAAGTATTAGGGTATATAGAGATTAATCTCTGTATACTGCTTTGACGCCAAAGCCTTTAACATATGTTCCCTAAATATATGTTGGACAGAAGCAAAAAGCAAATAATACTTAATTACAAAAAGCCAAAAAGGCAAAAAAGAGGAAAACAAAAGTTTTCCCTAATAATAGCAAACAAAACACGGAGGTGTTATAAGCTATGAAATTAAAAAAAGCAATAAAGAGAATTGTTGCATTAAGTACAGGCGCAACTATGCTTGGAGCAACAGTTCTAGGTGCTATGGCTGCAGACCTTAGCGAATACCCGAGCCCGCTTTTTATAAAAGACGGCAAGTTTGATGGGTTAATCGTTATTGGAGCAGACGCAGACACACAGGATATGTTAGGTGCAATGGATATTATATCTACATTGCAGGCAACAGCAGTTTCTGGTTCAACCGGAACAGCTGCAACAACAGAGACAGTTGGAGATGTATATAAGTTTGAAAAAGCTACTGACAGGCTGAATTTAGGAGAAGCTATGTCAAGTATTAGGTCAAAACTTTATGACAACCATCTTCCAATAATATTAGCAGATGGAACATTTTCAACTTCAAAAGGGGCAAAGTATGACTATGAGCAAGAGCTTAATATGAGTGCAACTGCAAAGCTTACGCATTTTGCAGACAAAGACTATGAAGATGACAAACCAGTAATTGGTATAAGGATAGATAGAAACGACCCAGTTCTATTGTATACACTTGAATTCACTAAAGCTGCAAAATCAACTGTAGATTCAAGCGACAATTGGGATGAATTTGAAGACAGACAAATTGAAATACTAGGAGAAGTGTTTGATATCTTTGGATCAGATGATTCTGACAAAGAACTTGAACTTATGAGAGGAGCACTAAAACCAACTCTTGAAGAAGGAGAAACAGCTACTTATACAATTAATGGTGTAGAATATGAAGTTACAGCGCTAATCATACAGGACACAGGTGATGAAAAAGTTAAGATGAAGGTTAATGGTGAAGTAACAGATTCTCTGGATGAAGGAGATATCTATGAACTAGCAGATGGAACATTGATTGGTATAAGAGAAGTTCTGCCTAACGAAGCAGGAGATGTGACCCAGGATATGGTTGAGTTTTACATGGGAGCAAAAAAGATAACATTAACAAATGGCGAAGAGCTTGAGATGGATGATGAAGATATTAGTAATGTGGATGTAGTTATTACTACTGGAAGTTCAAGTAATAAAACAACAATAGAAAAAATAGAGTTCTCGTGGATAGCAGATGATGACTTATTTATCACAGAAGAGGCTAATGAAGTTGTAATGCCTGGACTAGAATCTATCAAATTCTATATGGAGGGATTCTATAAAGGAGCAGAAGAACTGATAAAAGCATATGCAAGCGGAGATGACACAATTGTACTTGATGCACCATTAAAAGACTATGATGTAAAACTAGATTTACTTTATGCTGCAGATAGTAGTAATTACTTTAATTTTACAGGTGGATCAGCTACAAAGCAATTAATCACAACAGTATGTAATAATAACTTTACAGTAGACATGGACACAGATGAGTTTTTTGTAGTGACAAAAAAGTCTGGTAAAGAAGCAGAAACAGCAGTACTTCAGCTTAGTAAAGTACATGCCACCAACGGAGTTACTATTAAAGACTACACTGGAACAGTTATTGCTGAAAATAAAAAACTAGATAAAACATTTGATGCAGCAGATATGACAATTACTGTTAAGAATTTTTCAAACTCAGACAGTAACGCATCTTTTGAAATAACAGACAGTACATGTCAAGATAGGATGTTAATTACAGCAGAAGGTTTACAGATTCTACTGCCAGGTAATGGAGCATCACTTGTAGAAGCAACATACAACCATTCATTTTTGATCAATATAACAGAAGAAGACAAAGATGAAAACATTGGTAGTGGAAGCGGATTCTATCAGCTAAATGCAACATTTAACAGTGACAGTGAAGCGCATGTAAGGCTGTTTGCTAAGACAAACTTGTCTAATGACAAAACCTATTCTATTGATGACACTAAAGTATATGTAGGATATGTTGAGTCACAGGTATCTTCAAAGGTAACTGAAGACAAGACAGCTGACCAGTATGATATAGAGATAGTATATCCTGGTGAAGAGACTTATGCAAACCTATACATAGGCTCAAAAGCATCTAAAGTAACAACAACTGCAGCAGCTGAATCAGTAGTAACAGCTCAAATTGAAGTTGGAGCAGCTGTAATGGACACATCACTAACAAGTTATACAGACAAGAACTTGATAGTTATTGGTGGACCAGCTATTAACAGAGCTGCAGCGGCTTTGCTTGGAAAGACATATCCAGCAT
>JAGLZG010000098.1 GCA_023131705.1 Nanobdellota archaeon | reverse complement strand
CATACAACCCAATTTGAGTTATCATCTGATATCCAAGCTGTAAAGTTTAGGGAACTATCCATATGATAAGCTACAACAGCAACATTAACATCCTGATTACTCAAGTCAACCCCACTTACTTTTTGAGTTATATACCTAGCCCCTGGACCACCAATACTCCAGTAGTTACCAGCATAATTGTCACACTCGTATGTAGTACTTAAATCATGTTCATAGACTTGACCGCTATAAATTGCATCAACAATAGACCAAGTAGAGTAATTACATTCTCCTATAGTAGCATTATCAAGACCTAAAGATTCTATTCCAGTTAAATCAATCTTTGCACTTGTTAGGTTAGCAACTTTCGGAATATCCACATAAACTGTTTTATTCTCATTCCCCCCAAATGTGAGGTTCTTGCTGGTACTTGAATCGTTCAAATAATTTATGTAACCCCAATCAGAAACAATAGAATACCAGCTAACGCCAGAATCATTTGAGTAGGATAAATAATATTTTACAATATCACCTTCGGGGTCTGTTGAAGCACTCCAATTTGTCTCTGTTCCATCTGCTATCACTTCACCACCATCTGGATAGAGAACTGTCGGGGCTGTCGGTAATTGATTATCCTTTGCAGACATATTATCAATGTAGAATGTGTTACCTGCATCTGCGTTAGTTATGTTTATAATTATCTGGTCAATGACGTCTTTATCGGCATTACCTACTCCATATATGTCCCATGTCTCTGTCTGCCATGTATTTGCAGTTGCAATGTTTACTGTATGCTCTGTTGTTGTTCCTCCTGAATCATGTATGCCTATCTTGAAATTACTTCCTATTCTGTTAGCTCTTACATCTAATTTTATGCTATCTTTTCCTGACAGGTTTATTGTAGGGCTTACTGTTCTAGTTAGTGTGTCATTAAGACTATCTGTTTGCTGTGCTATTGCTTTAAGAGAATAAGAACCTTGCTGCTTGATTGTGGATTCAGAGTAGGATTGGAGAGATAATCTGTAGATTCGGAAGTAGTTAATCCAGAAATTTTCATTTATAGACCACGCCCCATCAAAACTATTCCATTCCCCACCCCAACCTATTCCATCCTCATCACTCAATATTATGTACATGTGATTCCTAGCCTGGTCGGGGAGCTTTGCTACAAGCCAGTAGGTTCCTACGGGAAGGCTAAAAGCAGTAAAAGAACATTTTGCCCAAGCATCCAAAACAATACCTGTGCATGGCATTGCACACGACGCATTTTCATGGACCAAGGTTCCCGAGGGCTCATTTCCTACGCTTGTTTCAATCCTTAAAGTTACATTGCCTTCGGGAGTTTTATCTTCATCAGCTATGTATATCGAAGCACTTGAACAAGATATAATATCGCTTGTGGTAAATCTTACTGCCTGATAAATTTCAATGCCACTGGCATCACCTAAAACATTTCCACAATCCCAATTAGTCTCAAAGCTTTGGTCTACAATCTCTGGCTCACTACTCACATAAGCAGCCTGAGCAAGTGTATCGTTAGCATATTCCATATAGTCAAGCTCTAATACATCATTATAAGCATAAACCTCCTGCCCGCCAAAACTAAACTTCAAAACATGCCTTTTTGCTGTCAGCACTTTAGAGATTTCATAAGCTGTCTCATTACAGCTGTAATCTTCAATAAACACAGAACATTCATTTTCATAACAATTGCTGCCCTGCCATTCATACTGCTTAACTTCATCACCACATCTTATTTCTAAAAATTTCAAGTCATACAAACCAGATTCAGAATAATCACTCCATCTTGTATATTCCTCGCTATAATTCACATCTCTTGCAGCAGTGATTGTCAAGTCAGCTGTTCCTGTTGTATTAAACATTACTGTCCAGTTTCCATACAAGGAGGGATAAGAGTGAACATTAATTATCTTTATCTCAGCACCAGCATATGCTGAAAACTTATCTACTGTAAATGTTATTGTATCACCATTATCAACAAAAGGAATTGAGGTTTTCTCCCACTCACTGCAGCTAAACTCATCAAAATCAAACTCAGAACAATACATAACAGCATTGACATCACCATTCTTAGCCAAAGTTATTTCAGCATAATCAAACTCTAAACTCTCATTAACAGCAAAGACATCTGTACTGACCTTTTTATCCACAATTTCATCAATATAGACATCAAGTTTCTTTAATTTTTCAATATTCTTTATCTTTGCCTTGTTCTCTCTGGCTGTGTCCATAACCCCTTTCAGGGATTTTTCCAAAGAGCTAATCTCCAAATCATATTTTCCATTTGTCTTGTTTTTAAGCTTATAATGACCAATCTTCTTCTTATCTCTATCTTTAATACTAACAATTTCTTCTTTAACAGAAGAAGAGATGCCATAGCTTATATTATCAATATAAACAATACCATCAACCTCAAATACAAGTTCATACTCCTTATCATCAAATCCTATCAAAGAACAGCTCTCAACACAGGCATCATTAAAGTAAATCCTATCAACAAACACAGCATCAAGAGCATAAACCCCTGAATTATAGATATAAGAATAAATATCATTTCCTTCTAAATTAACATCATAATAAACAACCTGACTGTAAACAGTATTATTGTAACCAGCATTATACTTTCCATAATTCAGATAAAATATATCATCCCAGTTTTCAGATTCAGGGCTTAATCCTATGAACAAACAGCATTCATCATAACCATAACACACACTAGTGTTTAATTCCTTATTATCAACCTTGTACTTAGTGCAAAGCTTGCTGTAATTAACATCAAAATTAAAGACAGTATTGTTAACATTGAAATCTATAATGTCATTTATATGCGCAATACCATCATTATCAGCATCATAAGAACTTCCATCATAATATTCAAAACTTATATTTATCTCATTGTCTCCTGAAGATACCTCAACAGCTTCTATTGTAACATTCCCAACACCATACTCATAAACAAGATAGCTTTCATTATCTTTCTTAACATAAACATTAGCATAATCCCCTTCAAGATATCCGCTTAATCTTATGGAATCTATATTCCCTTTATTCTCAGGTTCCCATATATAGCTTGTATTAGAAGTGATATTAATATTCAGAATATCTGTATAACTCCCATTATCTTCTAAAGCAACATAGCCAGTATAGGCTGGCTTAATTAAGAAGAATCCTGTTATGATTATGATTAGTGCAACTAATGTTAGCATGTTCTCTTTCCTGTTGTTGATATTGTTATTCATTAGAGTTTTCCCTCAACAAACAATTTAACCTTGATATAAGCAGAGACAGAAATACCTAGCTCTTTTGCTCTTTTCTCTATCTTTTTCTTTTCTTTTTCACTTAGGTACACATGCACCATTAACTTATTTGTTGGCATAGTAATATTACTTTAATATTATAATAGTATTACTTTTAATATTTAAACCTTTTGTTTTTTGCGTGTAAAATTAAAGAATATTAGAGAACATAACCAATTGAATGAATTTAAGGTTAGATTTTTAAATTTGCCCTGATAATCTTTCCATCTCTTTCAAGAATTCTTCTGCAATGGTTAATTCATATTCAGCAATTTCTTTTGAATAAGAATAGTGATAATCTGCATCTTCTCTTGCTGTCATTGAGGCTTTAAAATTGGTTATAAATTTTGATTCAATTTTACCTTTTTTATTTAATTCTTCCAGCACAATTAAAATTGCAATATGTCTTTTTTCAACATACCCTAATTTAAATAAAATTGCTTTTGCAGCATGAAACATACTATAATAACATTTTACAATGCACCATTTGTAATCTTCCTCTTTAAAGGCTTTTTCTGCCTTTTCTAAATCATATTTTGCTTCATTTAGTTCTTTGTCAGATAGTTCTTTATCTGGCTTTGTTTCTGCTAAATAACCCCTTTCCAAACAATCATTTATGTTCATATCAATCTTACCTTATCTTTTTCAACTCTTTCATAGTAGGCTTTATCTTTTTTCTGCATCATTGACCATTCAATATTTTTGAAAATATTAAAACTTATTTTTTTGTTTATTTTTTTAGAAATATTATCTATCAAATTTATTATTTCATTCCTTTTAACACCTCCAATAATCAATATATCAATATCACTTTTTTCTGTGTCCTCACCTCTAGAAGACGATCCATAGAGATATATCTCAATATTTTTATCTTTTAATTTATTTAGTTCCTGCAATTGAGTTATAGTATTGATTATTTTTAGCTGTTTTATTATTAGATTGCCATTATTTAACCTGTAAAGGTTTGTTACTCCAACTTTTTTATAATTTAAAAAATCATTTTTTACCAAGAAATTCATCCATTTTACAGCAGTTGCCTTGGCTATTTTTGTTTTTTTAATTAAATCTGTTTGAGAAATTTCAGCAGAAGAATTTTTAATGAAGAAAGACAGTATATTTACAATTTTTCTGTTTCCAAATATTTCAATTAATTGAACCATTTATATCAAATATATAGAACAATTAGTTCAAGTATTTAAACCTTTTGTTTTTTGTGCGTAAAATTAAGAGAGAATATACAGTTAGTTGAATGAACTTAAGGTTAAATTTTTAAATTTGATTTTTTATATGACTTAAAATATCACTTCAATACCTTTTTAATTCTTTCATTATTTCCTGCTTTTTAAGTTTGAATTTCCTTGGGTTCATATTAATGTATTTAATTTCTTTAAAATTTGATAAGATCCCTTTTAGCCTTTCATAGAGGTATTCCAAATTGAATTTTTTTAATAATTCAAAATATTTCTTGAAGTTTATATCAGCATAAAAAAGCAGGGTTATTATGTCTATCCTATCTTTTTCGCCTTTTACTGATTTTTCCCTGTCATGCTCTGCACCTTGCTTTAGTATAAGTAAAATTTCGGCATTTATAACATCAAAATTTTGGATCTTGGCAGTATAATTTTTTATATCGTCAACAGGCATAGTCAATTCTGAAAAAAAAGGGACATAAATGTCTATATCTATCTCTTCAATCTTGATTTCATATCTTTTAAGGTTATCATTTTTTATTAAATTATACTCCTTTTTTAGAATGGCTAAATCTTCAAAATTCTTGATTATAATATCTATATCCTTAGATTTATGCAGCTTAGTCCATAAATAGGCAGCCCAGCCCCCAATTACTATAAAATCAAAATTTTTTTCTTTTAGCCCCTGCAGGATCTTCCAGCTTTTTTCTGTTAATGCGCTATTCCAGAATTCCATTTATTTTCGCCTCCATTGCAGTTAAAAAGTCTTTTGCATACCATTCTTTTAAATTCCATAAATCTATGAATACATTTGCTATTGTAATTCTTTTCATGTTTCTATCTTTTTTTAGAATGAAAAGATTAGGCGTTTTATTGTTTTTTGGAAATCTTTTTTCTATTTCTTTAATATTATCTGAGTAAATGTAAACCTCAGAATAATCAGCAGGCACATCCTTAAACTTGAATTTATAGGCTGAATAGGCTGCATAAATTATATCAGGAGGCATTTCAGATTCTATTTTTCTTACTGGTTTTTCAACTCTTGTTCTGTAGATAATATCTTTCTCAATATTTCTTGTAGATGCCCAATAGTAAAGTATCTTCCTTTTGTCAATAATGTCAAAGCTTCTTTGCTTGATTTTTACTGCATTCATTCTTCTTAATGGCTTTAGCGCAAGGTTGACAATGCTTAGAGATACGTTTAGAGCAGTAGCTAAGTAAGACTGTGTTAAGGTATTGTTTTTCTTTTCCATGCTTTGGAAAAGGATTTCCCTGTATACTTCTTCTATTCTTTTCATATGTCAAAAACCACCCATCACAGCTGAGTGGCATGCTGTTTTATACTCCTAAACCACCCTATGTATCAAGGGTGGTTTTTGAGCATCCTTAGAAAAGCTTCGCTTTTCTGGGATACCAAAAATCTACGATTTTTAAGTATGCTCAGAAATTACTAGTATTTAAATATATAATAGTAATTTCTGACATTTCTAAAGTAACATTATTTTATTTATAAATCTTTCTATTTTTTTAGAAATATATAAAAATCATATAGAAGCTAATTTGAAACTGTTGTTTCTTTTAATTTGAAGTGATTGGTGGTTTTTGACACTTTCACAAACAACCTCTTACTAACATATTCACATTTCCATATTTAGATTCTCTTTCCTGATTAATTCTTTATTCATCATAGTTCTTCAGTTTATTTCCCATTTTCCTGCTTTTTTTGATAACTCTATTACCTTCATTTTATCTCCCGGAACACTTCCTCAACCAATTCTTTTGGCCATCCTTCTAACCGAACTCTTAGTTTGATTTCATTTTCAGAGAAGCCTTTTTTGAGCTGTTTTTTGATATATTTCTTTAGATCATCAACAGATTTTTCAAAGAGTTTTTTGTCAATAGAATCAAATGCCCTATTAACTAAAGCAAGT
>JAGLZG010000097.1 GCA_023131705.1 Nanobdellota archaeon | reverse complement strand
TAGGGATGGCAACACCAAAACACCAGATACCAAAGTTGATCCAGCCCCAACTGTGACTCCAGGATGAACATGAGAAACAAATGATGATGCCAGATTGTTATGATCATCCTTTAATTCATTAAATGCCTTTTCAAGTTTTGAATACCTCACTGCATTATCCGCATCACCTCCCAGCTCAATTGAGCCATTATTTTTCAGCCAAATATAATTTTTTTCTACTCCATTGGAATCAGTTGAGAACAGCCTGAGCTCACCAACATCTGCCAGGGCATTTCTGCAGAGATATCCCAGGATCACATCCCTCCCATTTTGCTGAGTTGGTGAATAAACTGCAATAAGATCCTCAACAGGAGATGAATCTATCCCATGAGGAGCAGAAACTTTGCTCTCCCTCACGTCATCCCTCCCTTTGCGGAGAAATTTTATGAGCCTCACTGAGCTCTCAATCCTATCAGATATCACTTTCACAAAATTCATTGATTCATGTTTTTAATTAATTCCTGATTCACTCCTCATCCAATGCATGGAGATTGATCTCCCTGAAAATAGATACAGGAGCCTCCCCATTGTACACCTCAGGGAGTACACAGTTTAGAGTTGCAATTGTTTTGGTATTATCACCTGTATAATTAATACTTTCAATAAAAAATTTTTCCTTTCTGTAGATGTACAGCTCAGGAGCTATGATTGATATCATGCTGTTAGGTTTCAAAATTTTACCATCAACAACCCAGCGATCTGTGGTTATAGTCAATTTCACTCCCCTGAGCTCATCAGCCAGGGCTTTTTTTGCAGCATCATTTGTATCATTATCATCACCAGATCCCTGGCTCATCACTTTTGGTCTATAAACTGAGCCAATCACATATGGATTTCTGATTGTTTGCTGCCCTGCATTCCCTCCATCATCATTGGCATCCTTCATCACTGTGATATGAGAGTGCATACCCTGCCCCTCAAAACTCAGAGAGAAAGTTGTGCCTGGAATAGTTCCATCCCTGGTATCAAACTCCAGGACAGGAGGCAGATCTGTTTTTGCCTTAG
>JAGLZG010000096.1 GCA_023131705.1 Nanobdellota archaeon | reverse complement strand
GCTCATACAAAATCCTCCCTTTTGTGTCTATCTCTTTTTTTATTTTTTTAGGCAATACATTATAAACCTGTATATCTGCTCTTTCATTTGTTTTGCCGTAGATTCTTTTTCTAAAAAGTGTAGCTTCTTTTAAATTTGTATCTGAAAATTCAACTGCAATATCTACATCAGACCTAAAAGTCAACTGGTTTTCTGTTGCAGAACCAAAAAGCATTATTTTTTTTATTTTTTGATATAATTCATCTTCAAGTATTGCCTCTTTTGTTTCTTCTACAATCTCTTTTATTTTAGTTCCTTTTTTTAGTCTAAATTCACCTGAAAACTTGTTTAAACTTTTTATAAACTCAAATTTCTTCCTTATATCTCTTGATAACCTATTCTTTTCAGACTGAGTTAAATTTATACCTAATACTTGTTTTTCAATTATCTTAATCTCCCTTTTACCAAAAATTTTCCTTGCGTTTTTTTTTGTTTTTAAAAAATTTATTAAGTCCATTTTAAAATAACCTCAATAAAGGTTATAATAACCATGATGATGGTTATATTTAAACTTTTCTATTTTTCATTTCTTCTTCTAACTCTTCTGGTTTAAAATCTAAATGTGAAAATATCTCTTTTTCAATTTCAAATGCTAGTTTTTCAGTTATCCTGTGCTCTGGCTTTGCAAAATGAGGATATCTTTTTCTTCCATACTCAAATCTTTTGTGAGCAGGAACAATCTTGTCATTTAAAACCCTCATATCAGCGTAATTTAATAATTTTTCCTCCCATGTATTTACTAATCCTTTTTTAATATTCTCGCATGTATGTACTTTTATTAGTTTTCCAAGCTCTGGATAGCCTTTTTCTGTCATTATTTTTTTAGATAGTTCGCCATGCTCTAGATGATTTTTTAGTGTAGGTATCTTGTCTAAATCATGCAACAGAGAAGCCCTGTCCAACAAGTCAATATTAATCTCGATGCCTTTTTGTTTTAGTTTTTCAGCTAAAAAAACAGCAATCTTGTTAACCATCAGACAATGTTCTATTATATTCTGTGGAACTTTATGTTCCTTGAATATTTCAAAACACTGTTGTTTTGTTGGGAGGTTCATTTTATCAAATCCTTTAATTCTTCTGGTTTAAAATCTAAATGTGAAAATAGCTCTTTTTCAAGGTTTTTTGCAATTTTTATTGCCTCTATGATAGATTCCTTGTGTTTTGGAAACTTATTCGGCCATTTTTTTGTTCTCTCTTCAATACTTATTATCCTAACCTCTCTTGAATTAACCCTTTTATCAGCATAAAAAACTATTTTTTCTTCCCATGTCTTTGGAGCATCATCCAAAACAGATTTTAAGATGTGTTTTCTCACAATATTTATAATTTTCTGATCAAGATTAATCTTCTTTAGTATTTCTACACCAACATCTCCATGATTTATCTTATCTTCTGATTCGGAATCACCAATATCATGCAGCAAACCACCAACTTCAATTAAATTCAAATCAATTTTCTCCCCTTTTTTAATAAATTTTCTAGCTAAGAAAACAGCAACTTTAGTTACTAAAACACTATGTTGAATCTTTTTTTCACTAAGCCCATGTTTTTTTAATAGTTCTAAACATTCTTTTTTTGTTGGCAGGTTCATTTTAGTTTTTGTCCTAGTTTTTTCAGTTCGTTTATTACTTCTTCATCTTTTATGTGCTTGTCATTTACAGAAACTGTCCCAACTAAATTCATTTTCATTATTTCTCCAAATTTTTTTAAATTATCAATAGTACCTTTAATTGAGTTTTGGTCAGCTGAACCAGTTGAAATAACAGCAAATTTTTTGTTTTTAAGTTTAAATTTATTATACAATGGATGCATCCTGTCCATAAAATTTTTTAATAAGCCAGTTACATTATCAAAATAGGTTGGAGAGCCAATTACTATTGCATCTGCTTCTTCAAGTTTTTTAAGAATTTCCTGCATATCATCTTCTATAGGACATTTTCCTGCTTTTTCACAAACACAACAACCAATGCAATGTTTTATATCTAAATTTCTCAAAAGAATTAACTCTTTGTCAACATTGCCAGCACCTTCCAGAACTTTGTTTAGCATAAACTCTGTATTTCCTTTTCTTGGCGAACCACAGATTGCTAAGAGTTTCATTTTTTTAATATTCATAATTTAAAAATAAATTATCTAGAGTCTCTCAAACTTTCATTAATTCTTCTTTTTGAGTATCATCAGTAAATTTGAAGTTTACTTCATACTTTTTTAATTTGATATATGGTAAATTTTCAATAGCCCATTTAATATTTTTGTCGAATTGGTTAGCAATGATTAGTCCTCTTACCTCTTCATTTTCTGCAAGATTTTTCTTTACCCAATTTATATATCGATTTATTTGACCTACAGTTTGGTCACTTGTTTTAGAAGTTTTACATTCAATAACAACAAAATTATTATCTTTATCCATAGCTAAAATATCTATCCTTCCTACACCCTCTTCTGTATAAAACTCAAAGCCATCTATATCCCCTTCTTTATATAACTTTAAACCAAGTTCCAATTGATCTAATTTTTTTAATAAAAATAATTTCATATCTCTTTCTATACTCAAAGACATAGAAAAATCAATTTCTTCTTTTTGGTAGTTTTTTTCTATTTCTTCTGTACTTGAAGGATCAACAGATTCGTGTTCCAGTAAGTATTTGTGCATAGGCTCTATTTCATACAGTCTGACTATATCTCCTGGTTTGACGTTTTTTCCTTTAATCGTAAACCACTTTTTGAAACTTATACGATTTTGCCCCTCTAAATGTACATTATATTCTCTGTTATCTGCTACAATTAAAAAAGGTTTATTTATGGGTGGAAAAATTGTCCTATTTTTTTGACCTGGAAATAATATACCATGTTTTACATAAGAATAACCCAATCTTTGTTCCATAGCTAATTTTTGATTCATAATTATCACCTTATTTGTTTTTCTTTAATATTATCCATATTATTTCTTTTTCTCATCATCAACCTTGTAATCAGCGTCAACAACCTTATCATCTTTTTTCTTTTTTGTTTCTGTTTTTCCTGCTTGTTCTTGTCCTGCCTGCTGTTTTTTCGCCTGCTCAGCAGCTACTTTCTGGTACATCTCTGTTGACATCTTTTGCACAATTTGGTTGATTTCTTCTGTTTTTTTCTTAATCGCTTCTATATCTTTTTTATCAGGCTTTAGCAATTCTTTCAGTTCCATTACTTTACCTTTTACCTCTTCAATTTCTTTTTTGTCAACCTTGCCTTCAAATTCCTTGAAAAGTTTTTCAGTTGAATAGACCAGTGCATCTGCCTGGTTGATTGTTTCTATCTCTTCTTTTCTTTTCTTGTCTTCTTCTGCATGCGCTTCTGCATCTTTTCTCATTTTATCTATATCTTCTTCATTTAGTTTTTGCGATGCTGTAATCTGTATTTTTTGCTCTTTTCCAGTGCCTAAATCCTTTGCAGATACATGGATTATCCCGTTTGCATCAATGTCAAATGTAACCTCTATCTGGGGAATGCCTCTTGGCGCAGGTGGGATTCCAACCAGGTCAAATCTTCCAAGGCTTTTATTGTCAGCAGCCATTGGCCTTTCACCCTGTAAAACATTGATTGTTACAGCAGGCTGGTTCTCTGCAGCTGTTGAGAATATCTGGCTTTTCTTTGTTGGTATCGTCGTATTCCTTGGAATAAGTTCTGTTTTTACTCCGCCAAGTGTTTCTATGCCTAATGTTAATGGTGTAACATCCAAAAGCAAAATATCTTTTATATCTCCTGCTAAAATGCCTGCCTGTATTGCTGCGCCCTGGGCAACGCACTCCATAGGATCAACTCCCCTCTCAGCCTTTTTTCCAATAATGTCTTCTACAAATTTTCTTACAATTGGCATTCTTGTTGGTCCGCCAACCATTATTATCTTATTGACATCATCTTTGTTTAATTTAGCGTCTTTTAATGCCTGTTCCATTGGATGCCTGCATTTTTCAATAATATGCTCAACAAGCTGCTCAAGTTTTGCCCTTGTTAGCTTCATTGTCAAATGTTTTGCTGTTCCGTCTTTTTCTGTTATGAATGGAATGTTAATATCTGTTTCCATTGTATTAGAAAGCTCAATTTTTGCTTTTTCAGCAGCTTCTTTTAGTCTTTGCATGGCTGTTGCATCCTTGCTTAGGTCAATGCCTTCTTTTTTCCTGAAATCATTAACTATAAAATTTGTTAAAGTATCATCCATGTCTGTTCCTCCCAGATGTGTATCGCCAGAGGTTGATTTAACCTCAAAAACACCATCCCCAAACTCCATTATTGTAACATCCAGAGTTCCCCCTCCAAAATCAAATACAAGTATCTTCATGTCTTTTTCAGACTTATCTAACCCATAAGCCATAGAAGCTGCTGTTGGCTCATTGACTAACCTGACGACTTCTAATCCGGCTATAGTTCCCGCGTCTTTTGTAGCCTGTCTTTGGTCATCATCAAAATAGGCAGGAACAGTTATAACTGCCTTTTTTATTGGCTCTCCAACAAATTCTTCTGCATCTTTTTTTATTTTCTGGAGTAAAAAAGAAGAGATCTGCTGAGGGGTGTATTCCTTGTCATTTATCTTGTATTTATGGCTTGTTCCCATCTTTCTTTTTGCAGCAGTTATTGTTCTTTCAGGATTTGAGACAGCCTGTCTTCTCGCTGGCTCTCCAACAAGCTTTTGGTTATCTGCTGTAAAAGCAATAACAGAAGGAAAAGCCTTCCCATACTGGGTTATGCCCTCTGCTGAAGGAATTATTACAGGTTTTCCTGCCTGCAGGACAGCAGCAGCAGAATTGCTTGTGCCTAAATCAATTCCGATTATCTTCTCTTTTTTAGTATTGGATTTTTTTTCATTTTTCATTTTTATTTTACCCCCGTTAAGATTGATTATTATTTTTTTCTAAAGCCAATTTTCTTAATTCTTCAACATCATTTTCTTTTAGTATTGGCTTTTCTTTCCGCATTTTTTCTTTATAGCTTATGATTT
Organism: Nanobdellota archaeon; assembly: GCA_023131705.1. GTDB lineage: Archaea > Nanobdellota > Nanobdellia > Woesearchaeales > B3-WOES > JAGLZG01. The sequence continues at coordinate 1,785 of JAGLZG010000096.1, read as the reverse complement.
CTGCAACCTCAAAGAATTTTGCAAGCTTGTTTAGCTTGAAATTGTCATAAGGCTTTACAGAAGCCAATGCTTTATAGATGTCATAATCAGATGTTACTAAATCTATCTCACTGCTTTTGCACATGATCAATGTGTCTGTTTCGTCATCATCTGTGATTATGTATTTTAGTATTTTTTCAGCTTTTATGAAATATTTTTGTTTTTGATTCATTCTTTTTCACCCAAAATATGATGGTGTTGTTTTTTCTTTGATGCTTTCTTTTTTGCCTTTTGCTCGTTTTTTCTCTATGATTTTCATTGGTTTTGGCTTTTCTATCTTTCCAAACTCTTTTTCATAATCATCAATCACCTTTGCAAACAATTCCTGAAATCTTTTTGCATGATAAGCATCAAGCATCACTATATTGTGCCTTAAATTTATTACAGCGCTTTCTTTTGCTCTTGGATCAACCCTTGGTGTTATGCACTTAAAATCAAGTATAAACTGTGTTGGGTTAAAGTTGATTGATGTTTCATGCGCAAAAAAATCATGTCCGGCATCTCCAATGTTCATATTTATTTTTTGTTTTTTTTCTTCCATTTTTTCATACCTCGATTTCAATTGATTCTTTATTTTTTAAAATTTTAATTTTAATGTCTGAATCTGACATTGCTTTTTCAAATCCTTCTGTTGTAGTGATGTAATCTGGATTTGAATAATGAATAGGTATTGCTAACTTTGGTTTTATTTCTTTTACAAACTTTGCAGCTTCTTCAGGATTCATTACAACTTTTCCACATATTGGAACAAGAACAACGTCTGCGTATGGTTTTTCTTCTAGATATATTGTATCTCCTGGATGATATATTTTGTCATCAATTAGGAATCCAATTACATTTGGTTTAGGATTACCAGAAGGTAAATCTCCATGGGTTTCATTAATTCCTTTTATTTTAATATCATCAATAACTTTTTCTTGTTCAGGTTCTAATATTTCTGAATTTATTCCTTCTACTTCCAGAATATCATGAGTAGATTTGTTTGTTAAAATTAATGGGTTGTTTTTTTTAACAATTACAGTGATTGCTTCTTGCATTGTATGATCTGCATGCTCATGTGTTAATAGAAGAATATCAATATTTTCCCAGTCTTCTGGTTTTATGTCTGTTTGTTCATAAACATATTTTCCAGGATCTATTAAAATCCTTTTATTCTTATATTCAATTAATACACAACTTTGTGGATATTTTGTTATTTTCATTGTTTTCATCTTAATATTTCATAACTCAATATTTTATTCAACAGTTTTTTATCAGGAACTAAATTATGCAGTTCACCGCCTGGTATTGTTGAGCGTGTTTTCAGGAATGTTGCCCACTGCCTTATTGATTCAGGGTTATTTTTATTAACAAAATATTTTAGAGTGAACCAATGGCTTAAAGCATCTCCATGTTCTGTGCATGAGCCAATCCTGCAATGTAATGGCTTAACTTCCTGTATTGTGCACCCTTGTTTGCCATCATAAAACACGCACTCGCCATACGGCTTGTCTTTTTTTATTGTTTTAGGCCTTAACAGCTTTGTATTGAATTTTTCACCTTCTTCCAGATATTTTCCTTTTAGCTTTTTTTCTGAAATTCCTAAAAAATCTGCTATTTTTTTAGCATCATCTTCCACTAAAAAACCAGAGCCATATTTGCAGCAATGGCCGCATTTATCGCATTCCTTGCCTAACTTTAAAACATCCTTTAATGGTGTTTTAGTTGTTATGCTTATCATCGGGATTTCCTCTTTCAATTTTATCA
>JAGLZG010000095.1 GCA_023131705.1 Nanobdellota archaeon | reverse complement strand
AGGAGTTAATAAGGAAAAAAGAGATTGAAAAAAAGGTAAAAGAAGAAAAAATTAAGAGGGCAAAGATAGCATACAGGATAAAGCCCCAATTCCAATGGAATGATATTGATTCAAGAACAGAAAAACTTTCAGAATACCTTGATAGATTAATCTTGAAATGGGAAAAAGGCTGTATAATAAAATATAGTTTACAGGTTAAATTATTTAATCTATATTCTAGTATCTACTCAGACCTTACAAGGTCTGTGCTAAGCAAAAAAGAAAAAGAGATTCTGCATTATAGATTAAAGAAAATATATTCCAAATTAGAGATATTAAGGTACAGGAAAATAGTTGAAAAAGAGCCAAAACAAAAACAGATTGAAAAACCAACATTAAATATAATCATAGCAAAAAAGCTTAACAAATATATCTCAGGCCTAAAAGAAAAGCAAAAGCAGAGAAGAATAACAGCAAAACAAAAACAGATTGAAAGAAAAAGAAATATTGAAAAAATAAGATTAGAGAAAAAAATATCATGGCAAAAAGCAGTAAAAGAAAGACGGGTTAAAAAGAAAGGATTGGAAAAAGAAAAGCAAAGAAGAATAAAAGAAAAACTGGAATCAGAAAAACTAAGAAAAGAAGAGATAAAGAAAAAAGAGATTGAAAAACTGGAATTAGAAAAACAAAGGGAATCAAAGAGAAAACAGGGAAAAATAAGAACTTATGGCATAAAAACAGAAAAACAGAAAAAAGATCTGGAAAGCAGATATAATAAACTTCTTTACAGGGTAAATAACACGCAGTTAACAATGCCTTCTCAGTTAAAGCTCTTTATGGAGTATGCAGACCTTTATTCTGATTTAATCCAATCCTCGCTTTCATCAAAAGAAAAACAAGAGCTGGCTCAAAAACTGAAACAGCTCTATAATAAGTTAAAGAATTATGGCAGGTAAAGAGTTAATCAGGAAAGAGAATCTAAATGATTACAAAGAGATGATGCTCTTTGGTTACTCCACAAAACATCTTCTTAAAAAAGACAAAATAAGATTTTACTATGCCCTGAAAGGCAGAGATGGAAAATCCGGCATAATTAAGTCTCTGAAAGCGCAGCACCTCGCAAGAGGCATTGTCTTGATAGGTATAAATCAGAGCAAAGAATTCAAATCATTCCTGGATTACTGGAAATGTGAATATGTTGGTAAGAGGTTGTTTGTTAAGTGAAAACTCTAATGAAAAATAATATCAACAACAGGAAAGAGAACATAATAACACTAATCTCAATAATAATCATCATAACAGGGTTCTTCTTAATCAGGTCAGCCTACACAGGCTATGCTACTTTAGAAGATAATGGGAGTTATACAGATATGCTGAATATTAATATCACTTCTAATACAAGCTATATCTGGGAGCCTGAACATAAAGGGGATATAGATTCCATAAGATTAAGAGGTTATCTGGAAGGGGATTATGCTAATGTTTATGTTAAGAAAGATAATAAAAGCTATCTTGTTTATGGTTATAATATTAAGAATATTACAGCAGAAGCTGTTGAGGTTTCTTCAGGAGACAATGAGATAAATATAAGTTTTGAATATAGTAATTACAGTGATTATGATGCTGATGATAATGGAATTGCACATATTGAGGATATTATTGATTTCAGCGTTAATAGAAGTGTGTTTGGCTTTGATGCCAATTATAGCAAGCTTTGCACCAAGTACAAGGTTGATAATAAGGAGCTAAACACTACTGTATGTTATGGCTATGATGAATGCTGTTTGTTCATGGGGTTAAGCCCTGAATCTGAAAACTGGGATGATATATTTTATCTGAATTATGGAAAGTATAATGCTGGTTATAATAATACTGTTTATGCTCAAGTTATCTATTATGATGTTAATTTGGATGAGGATAATTTATATTCTTATATCTATAATTCAGGGGTTTTAAGCTTGGATGCTGTGTTTGTTGACAGGGTTTACTTTGATGATGCCTGTGTTGAGAGCTGTTCATTAACAGGATTTGATGAGGATACATATGAGCTTGTGTTTGAGGTTGATGGTATTGTTTATGTTGATAATATAAGCTATGGCATTTCTTCTTTTGTTGAAGATGAAATTGTTAGTATTAGAGATAAAGATAAAAGGAAGATTGGTCATTATAAGCTTAAAAACAAGACAAATGGAAAGTATGATTTGGAGATTAGTTCTTTGGAAAAATCCCTGAAAGGTGTTATGGGCTTGGGTAAGGAGAGCAAGGCAAAGATAAAGAATATTGAAAAATTAAAGAAACTTGATGTCTATATTGATGAAATTACAGATAAAGAGATTAATACAGATGTATTTGCTGTTAATGAGAGTTTAGAGTTTGATTATGCTGAAATAACTTTAGTTAAGAATGGCAATGTCAATGCTGTCATGTATTGCTCTGATTTTGATTTTGATGAGTTTAGCTGTTCAGATTGGGAGAAAACTTCTATTCCTTTTGTTGATAATGGTGATACAATAACATTCACAGTTAATCATTTCAGTGCTTATGCTGGCGCTGAGATAAATGTGATTAATGTGCATTCTTATCCTTCTTTGCATGGAAACTGGACAGTAATGTTTAATACAACTGGTGTTGCTAATTTAACAATTACTGCAACATATGATCCTGATTATACAAAAGAGGTTACAAGATGGACAAACCAAGAAATAGAATGTTATGATGATGAGACTGAAATTTTAACTGAGAATGGATGGAAATATTTTAGAGAACTAGAAAATGAAAAAGTTATGACACTAAATCCAGAAACTCATGAGAAAGAATGGCAATTACCAACAGCAAAACAGGTTTATGAGCATGATGATGAGATGTATAAAATTGTATTGGAAGATAGCTCTGATTCGTCAGAAACGCAAGGCGTTTCTGAGCGTGCTCAGAAATCTTCGATTTCTGACATGTTAGTTAGTCCTGAGCATAAGGTTTATGCTGGTGAAAAAGAAGAAAATTATAATCCCAATAAGTTTACTAGTTCTTTTGTAGAAAGAACAATAACTCCTGTCTGTTTCTTAAGTAATCTGTCATTTGACCAGAGAGAACAATTGAGTTTGAGTGCTAATGAAATAAAATCAATATCCTTAAGAAACTCTTCTCTTTCTTCTTTAGAGAAATTCTTAGAAAGTAATTTCGCTTTATCAAACATTGATTTATATTCTTTTAATGGTATAAATTCAACTCTTTGTATCAATTCCTCACGTCTTTTAGAGAACTCTTCTCGTGAGATTTTTGTTTTTGTCAATAATTCAGGCATATATTTCTTAATTTCTTCAAGAGCGAATTCAGGAGAAAATGGGAGAATATCTGGTTTTGATAGTATATTTTCAAACACAGAGTTCTTCCAGAAAAATGTAAATAAAACATTTGAGTCTACTACAAATCTCATCTATAATAAACCTCTTTTCTTCAACTCTTTAAGTCTACCTGCCCTGGATTCTCTTAGTGATTTGACAGCCCATTCATTAAAAGGTTCTTCTTCTTTAAGTTTCTTTAACATCTCTTCTTTCCAAGATAGTTCATTAGTTTTCCTTTCTATAGATTTCCTTACAAATCCTGACCAGTTAATTTCTGAAAAAGATTCCATCTTATGCTTAACTGCTTCTGGCACTGATAATGTTATGCTTACCATCTTAAATACCTCCAATTATGTTAAAAAACATAAATATGTTAAAGTATTTAAACCTTTCGATTTAAAAGATTATAGTTATATGAAAATCAAAGATTTTCAATTGTTAAATTCTTTAGAATTTAACATAATCCCAATAACAGAAGCTTATGATTATTTAAATGATGATAAAGAGCTTTACTTCTTAGATGGAAATAATAATCCTGTGAGAGTAAAAAGCATAACAAAAGAAGACTATAAAGGCAAAATCTATGATGTTGATGTTGAAAATGATATTGTTCTTGTAAGGAGAGAAAATAAAACATCTTTATGGTCTGGCAACAGCGATAATAATAGTTATGATTTGCAATTCCTTGAAATAAGATGCGGTGATGAAGTCAAGCAGTATGAATGGCAGGGCAGCAATTGTTATGAAAATGAATGTTCTGTGTTTATTGAAGATTACAGCTGTAATGAGACAGCTTATGAAGTTTCTAAAGTTTTAACAGCAAAAAGGCATGTTTTGAAGTTTAGTTTTGGCAATGAAACAGCTTATGCTTATAATGATGTGTCTCCTTTAGAGCTTGATTACATGGAATATTCCTCAAATGCTTCTGCTCAGGCTGCTTATGTGAGTAGTGATGCCTATACTGCAATACATAATTGCACAGAACTACAAGCAATGCAAAATGACCTTTCTGGTAAATATTATCTTGCCAATGATATTGATTGCACTTATGACACACAAAACGCAAGTGGCGCTTTGTATAATGGTGGTGCTGGATTTGAGCCTGTTGGAACTGATGCCAATCCATTTACAGGAATTTTTGATGGTAATGAACATACAATAACAGGATTAAAAATAAATAGATGGTCTACTTATCGTGTAGGATTATTTGGGAAAACATCGGGAGCGACAATTCAAGATGTTGGCTTGATAGATTGCAATATAAGAGGTAAGGATTGGACTGGTGCATTAGTGGGATATAACGGAGCGACAATAACAAACTGTTATTCCACAGGTGTTGTAAGTAGTAGTTATGGTGCATTAGGTGGTTTAGTTGGTCATGGTGGAGGAGCAATGACTAACTGCTACTCTACTTCTACTGTGAGTAATGGATTTGCTAATAATGTAGGTGGTTTAGTTGGGGATAACTATGCTACATTAACTGACTGTTATGCTACAGGTGCTGTTAGTGGCGGTAATATGCAAGTGGGTGGATTAGTTGGTAGAGGTGGAACACTAATTAGATGTTACGCTACAGGTGATGTAAGTGGTAATCTATATGTAGGTGGATTATCTGGAGGTGCAACTAGTCCAACTAATTGTTATGCTACAGGAGCTGTGGTTGGCACTACTGGGGCATCAAAAGGATATGCAGGTGGCTTAATCGGCTTCCTTTCTGACCGGACAGCAACAAATTGCTACTCCACAGGTTCTGTTAGTGGTAGCAATGCGGGTGGATTAGTTGCATTAGATGTTGGTGCTACATACAACGACTGCTTTTGGGATACACAAACATCAGGACAAGGTTCAAGTGCAGGAGGCACAGGAAAAACAACAGTACAAATGAAACAAGAAGCTACATTTACTAATTGGAATTTTTCTACTATTTGGAATATAACAGAAAATGAAACATATCCATTTTTACAGCCGATT
>JAGLZG010000094.1 GCA_023131705.1 Nanobdellota archaeon | reverse complement strand
CTTAATTAAGCCAGCCTATACAGGCTATGTTGCTTTAGAAGATAATGGGAGTTATACAGATATTCTAAATATTAATATCACTTCTAATACAAGCTATATATGGGAGCCTGAACATAAAGGAAATATAGATTCCATAAGATTAAGCGGTTATCTGGAAGGGGATTATGCTAATGTTTATGTTAAGAAAGATAATAAAAGCTATCTTGTTTATGGTTATAATATTAATATTACAGCAAAAGCAGTTGAGGTATCTTCTGGAGACAGTGAGATAAATATAAGTTTTGAATATTATGATAGAAGTTCTTATGATGCTGATAATAATGGAATTGCGCATATAAATGACATTATAGATTTTAATGTTAACAATACTGTCTTTAATTTTGATATTAATTACAGCAAAGTTTGCACTAAGTATAAAGTTGATAATAAGGAGCTAAACACCTCTGTATGTTATGGCTATGATGAATGCTGTTTGTTCATGGGATTAAGCCCTGAATCTGAAAACTGGGATGATATATTTTATCTGAATTATGGCAAGTTTAATTCAGGCTATAATAATACAGTCTATAGCCAGGTTGTTTATTATGATGTAAGTCTTGAGGAAGAGGATTTGCATTCATATGTTTATAATTCAGGGGTTTATGCTCTGGATGCTGTGTTTGTAGATAGGGTTTATTTTAATGATGCCTGTGTTGAGAGCTGTTTATTAAGCGGGTTTGATGAGGATACATATGATCTTGTGTTTGAGGTTGGTGGTATTGTTTATGTTGATAATATAAGCTATGGCATTTCTTCTTCTGTTGAAGAAGAAATTGTTAGTATTAGTGATAAGGATAAAAAGAAGATTGGTCATTATAAGCTTAAAAACAAGACAAATGGAAAGTATGATTTAGAGATTAGCTCTTTAGAGGAAAGCAAAAAAGGTATTATGGGCTTGGACAAGGAAAGCAAGGCAAAGATTAAGAATATTAAAGAGATAAAGAGATTAAATGTTTATATTGATGAAAGCCTAGATGGAAAGGTCAATACAGATGTGTTTGCTGTTAATGAGAGTTTAGAGTTTGATTATGCTGAAATAACTTTGGTTAAGAATGGAAATGTTAATGCTGTTATGTATTGTTCTGAGTTTGATTTTGATGAGTTTAGCTGTAGGGAATGGGAGAAAACTTCTATTCCTTTTGTGGATAATGGTAATACAATAACATTTACAGTTAATCATTTTAGCGCTTATGCTGGCGCTGAGATAAATGTAATTAATGTGCATTCTTATCCTTCTTTGCATGGGAACTGGACAGTAATGTTTAATACAACTGGTGTTGCTGATTTAACAATCACTGCTACAAGAGATGTGAATTATAGCGAGGAATATACAAGATGGAGTGATTATTCTGAATCTGGTTTGTATGACTTGAAATTTTTAGAAATAAGATGTGGTGATGAAGTTAAGCAGTATGAATGGCAGGGCAGCAATTGTTATGAAAATGAATGTTCTGTGTTTATTGAAGATTATAGTTGTAATGATACAGCTTATGAAGTTTCTAAAGTTTTGACAGCAAAAAAGCACGTCCTGAAGTTTAGTTTTGGCAAACAGGAGGTTTATGCTTATAATGATGTGTCTCCTATAGAGATTGATTATATGGAATATAGCTCTGATGCTAATGCTCAGGCGGCTTATGTGAGTAGTGATGCCTCTGGTTACACCGCAATAACAAATGTAACAGAACTACAAGCAATGCAAAATAACCTTGCTGGCAATTATTATCTTGCAAATGATATTGACGCTTCTGATACTGTGAATTGGAATGGGGGTCAGGGATTTTACCCTGTATATCCTTTTACGGGAATTCTTGATGGTCATGGGCACACGATAGCAGATTTATATATAAACAGAACTATGGATGTTGCCTTAATACTAATATCATCTGGAATAGTTAGAAATCTAGGGATGATAGATGTAGATATTACATCTCCTTATGGCAGTCCAGGTAGTTCAATTGTTGGGACGAATTACAATGGTGGTGCAGTAACTAATTGTTACGCAACTGGTTCTGTGAGCGTAACTGCTGAGGGTTCTGGAGGGGGATTGGTTGGTAATAATAATAGGGATGGAATAATAACAAATTGTTATTCTACATGTTTAGTAGCTCCTTCTGGAGCAATGATAGGTGGATTAGTTGGTAGACAGTACTATGGTGGCACAACTGTTAATAGTTTCTGGGACACAGAAACATCAGGACAAGGTTCAAGTGCAGGAGGCACAGGAAAAACAACAGTACAAATGAAACAAGAAGCTACATTTACTAATTGGAATTTTTCTACTATTTGGAATATTACAGAAAATGTAACATATCCATTTTTACAGCCGAT
>JAGLZG010000093.1 GCA_023131705.1 Nanobdellota archaeon | reverse complement strand
AAAACAAAAGATTTAAATATATTCATAATAAAGATGTTATAATTATAATAAAAGGTGATACTCATGAATAAGAAAGCGCAACTGGGAGCAATTGAAATGAAGTTTTTCTTTATAGGGCTTATCATTGGCATTATAGGGGCAGTTGTTGTAGTATATCTTGCTAATAAAGGTATAATACCTTTTAATCTGAAATTCCTTTGCCCTGCTATAAAGTAGATTTAGTTTGTTCTAGAATTTCTTTTTTATTGATTTATTTTATCTCAACCTTTCCAGAAATAGACTGGCCAGGCATTCCCTTCTCAAATATTACCCTGATACAGCCTTTATTGCCGTGAGAACTGGCTACTTTTCCTTTAATCTCTTTGCCGGCAGGACTCTTCCACACAACTTCTTTTCCAACAAGTGATTTAGCCTTTTCTTTGTCTGTAATACTTTCTACATTAACAATCATATGATTAGGGCTTTTCACATGCCTGCTTAACCTGAAATTTACTATTGTTCCCTGCATAAAAGAGTAAAAATTTAAGGGCTTTAAAAAGTTATCGAAAATACGAAGTATTTTCGAGAACTAGGAAAAAACAAAGTTTTTTTCGTTGCTTTCTAAAGTATAAAATACAATATAACAGGCAGCAGCAAGCACCCCATTGCATTGCTTCTCTTAACACCAGTCAAAGGTGCTATCAACCCTATTGCTGTTGATACAAACAATATAAAAATACCCAAAAACCCCCCAAAAATAAAAGAGATTGCTGCAATTAATATAATAATTGAAAAACACAAAACCTTATAGTTTATTTTGCTTATATGATTTGCAAAAAATTTGGAAATCTTAAGAGCTAAAAAAGCAGCAATGCATCCTGCTATCAAAGTAGACAACAACAATATAATTAACTGTGTCAAATCTATCATTTTCATCACATCTAAAACAGCAACAACTGCTCCATTTCTTGCCTTCTGCAAAGCATATAAAGTTACCAAACTAAAAACAAAATTAACAGTGTTTATCCCTCCAATTAAAACCATGAAGGCATACTCGCTTATCTTTCCCACAATCTGCATTCCAATCACAGCTGCCTGTGCAGCACCTAACCCGGGAAACAAAGCAGTCAGGCTTCCTGAAAAAACAGCTGCACTAACTGCCCTGACCTTTTCTCCTTTCTTGATAAATATTGACTCACTAACCCACTGCTTGGGTATTACAGCACTCTGGTTTAAAGAAATAATCAATGTGCTTAAACCAAACAATCCAGACAGCATGTGAAACAGGGGATTGCCAAGATTTGAAATATTAAGAACAATCAACCCTAATATCCCTGAAATCAAAAAAAGAACCAATGCCCAATATTTATTATTGATTCCGTTTTCTTTTAAAATCATAAAGACAACTACAAATATCAGTATATATCCTATATAGGGATTAATAAAAGAATAAAGCGCAGGAACAAAAGGAATCATCAGGGGTATTAAGATTAAAACTGCAATTAATGAAAGCAAAGAGCCAATAACAGTCAGCTTAACAGCCTCATAGCCTTTGCCTTCTAGTAATAATTTATGTCCGGGCAAAACAGCCAAAGCCATAGCTGCATCAGGCGCTCCTAAAAATATTGAAGGTATTGCATCCAAAAAAGTATGGGTTACTGCCATTGAAATTATAAAAACAGACAAAGTTAATGGGCTTGCAAAACCCAAAAGATAGCCGGCAGAACTTACCAATAATAAAGATATAAGGTTAACATGAATGCCCGGGATTAAGCCTGTCACGCAACCAGCTAAAACACCGAGGAAAAGTGCAAGGAGGATGTGGATTAACATTCTTTAACAGTTTTTCTTTGTTAAGTCTAATCCTTGTTTTGTTATCTTAACTCTATCATCAGAAATAATAACTGCTTTGAAAAACTGTAAATTTTTGCAATGAGTTCTAATTGTAATCCAATTTGTATTTGCCTTTCTTTCTAAATCTCCGTAAGAATGTTCTTTTTGGTCACTTAATATTTCTAAAATGGCTTTTCTTACTTCTTGATGTGTCCTTTTGTTCATACCACAATATTGTAGAGAGGTTTATATATCAGTATTCCACAATATTGTGGAAGTTATAAAATAGGATTATATTTGCACAAACATAACTCATCCTAAGATATGTTCCTTACATAATTTGTTAAAAATATATTTACGCCTTCTGGAATCAGTTAAGAAATTGTAGTGGTTAACTCAGTATTTATTTTTCAGCTTATATACATTAAATGTAGTGGTTAACTTTAATCTAAAAGTGTAAGATTATTTATTCGTTATTTTGCCACCTTGATAAAATTAAATTTATCTACTGGTAAAGCAAGCAGTATTCTGCAAATTATTGATAAAGTTCCTTTTCCTGAAGCTTTAATTGCTCAAAAAGGTGTTTAATAATTCTCCTGATTATTTCTTTATTCAAATTGATATAATTTATGGATAATGCTGAAAATTTTTATCTGAAATCTTGGTCAATGACGGTCCTGGACAAAATATCGTCCATTCGCTGTTCTTCACCTAAATCTTCCCTTCCCAGACTGTTTCAAAATCTTTGCTTCTGGCAAAGTCCGCAGGTAAGCAATGCTCAGGAGCAGTGCCGCCTAAAGCAGTTTTGCATTCTTTCTGCAAAGCAAACAAAGCTAATTCAGAGCAGAAAAATAGCCGCACGTTCTGTTTAAACAACCATCTTATTCTAAAGGCAAATATCCCCAGAAAATCATATTTAAGATTACACATACTTGCTGCCCAGAACGCTACCTTATATCGCCCTTTCTTTTCATATGTCATGTTTTTATAGCGGATAAGCCTGACTATTCTGCCCTTATGCCGTTTTCTAAAATCAACAATCTTTGTTCGTGGCGCAATGACTGAAACTGAATACGGCCCTCCACCAGACACCTCTACATGAGTGTAGCACGCTTCGTTTTTATTAAATCCCTGCCTTAGTTGTTCTTTTTCAACCTGATTGGGAAAAAATCCGCCCTCAGATTTGAATAACAAAAAATATCCCATACGAAATTTATTTAAATTTATCATCTCAATACCCTCCATTTCTTAATTTTCTCTTTGAAAATTTCCAGATTAACCATTATTTTGCCACCATTATAATGCAATGAGTTAATTTGTATAAATACCTTTGGCTTCTGTAATTTAACATATCCTTGTAAAATCCTGCCTGTGTATAAAAAAATTTTACTAAAAAAAGAAATCTACCTCTTATCCCCCACCTCTAACCAATTAATTATCCCCTTTCATTAATTGTTTTAGTTCATCTAAATCCATCTGCATATTCTCAACTTCTCTCTGCCTCAAAATCCTTTTTTAAAAAACTTAATTGGGGATTCTTTTATTTTTTTATTAAAAAAATATTTTATTTTCCTTTTAATCTTTTTTATCAATTTTTCTTTTTCTTCTTCATGTTTTTTTATTGTTGGAAGTTCACTTTTTAGAGGAGTTATACTTTTTCTATATAATCCAAAAACTATTGCTAAGAAAATAAATATTATTAATGTTGCCCAAAAAGTCAATCTATCAAGAGGTATTTTTCCTATAACAATAACAATTATAAAATAAGCCAAACCATTTGTAGGCAAAGAAGATGAAATAAGGAAAGCAAATTTTTTTGGTATTAAATGATTAAAGTTAAATATGGCAAGAATCAATGTTAATAAGCCCAAACCAATTATTATTACAAAATATCCTTTTAAGCCGGATGTCTGCCATGCATTTAATAAACCATAAGAATCACGCAGATATTTTAATAGAATTGCAGTTACCCACATTAAAGAAATAGTGTTTCCAAAAGCAGTGTTCCAGCCAAGCTGCTCTGTTTTATACTTGCCAAAATACATCTGGAGCATAATCAAAGCAAATATTAAAGGGGCAATTGCCCATATAGTTTCTTTATGTACATAAGGCACTAGCAGGATTTCTAAAATTCTTATAAAAAGAGGATTCATTTTTTCTTCAATTTCCTATTAACATTATAATGATTCACCTTAACCAATTGATTATGCTCTTTCATTAATTGTTTTAACTCATCTAAATCCATCTGCATGTTCTCAACCTCTCTCTCTGCCTTTCTGTTAACAGCATAATCTCTTTCAGCCTTGTTCCTGTCCCTGTCAGTAGTCCTGTTCTGAGCCATTAATATTATAGGGGCCTGGTATGCAGATAGGCATGACAAAAAAAGGTTAAGCAGTATAAAAGGATAAGGGTCCCATTTCCAGATGAATAATGCCACTACATTTAAAGATATCCAGATACAAAGGATTGTACTCAAAATAATTATAAAACCCCAGCTTCCTCCAATCCTTGCGATATTATCAGATAATCTCTGGTTAAAACTAAGCTTTGGTCTGGGCAAATGATTATTTAAATTAAGCATGATGCACCTCTTTTTATTCTAATTTAATGTTTAATATATATAAAACTTATTATTTCAAAACAATCCTGTCAGCAATTATCTCTAATTTTCCTTTGTATTCTTCAATAACACCGCTTACCTCAACATAATCCCCTTTCTTAACACTAACCTCACTATCAAAAACAATAACATTGATTTTATTTAACTGGCCTACTTCAATTATAACAGCATCTTCTAATTCCATAATATCCATTACAACTCCGGTTACCTTTGCATCCTCTTCTAAATCTGCTTCACTTATACTATTTATTTTTCTTTCATCAACATCAATAAAACTAAATAACAAGAACAAAATAAAAATACCAGACAAAGAGCATACCAAAGAGATCTTGACCAATGTCTTTTCCTTCATCCTATATGATTAACCCAAAAGTTTTTAAACATTTATATTTTATAGTAAAAATATGCCTAAACTCAATTTTAAATCTACAGCAAATATAAAGATTCCTAAAAATCTAATAGACCATGTTATAGGCCAGGAAAATGCTGTAAACATAATAAGAAAAGCAGCTGAGCAAAGAAGGCATGTTTTCTTGATAGGAGAGCCTGGAACAGGCAAGTCAATGCTTGGCATGGGCTTGGCAGAACTTCTTCCAAAAGAAAAACTTGTTGATATAATATCTTTTCCAAATCCAAACGATGAAAACACGCCGTTGATAAGGACAGTTCCAGCAGGCAAAGGAAGGGAAACAATTGCAAAAGCAAGGATGCAGAATATGGGCCTTTTCAAAAATCAGAACCTTATCATGTTCATTTTAGTAGTATTGGCAATGATTGCTCCGTGGTGGATAAGAAACCAGTATCAATCAGATATAATGTTCGCTGCTTTCTTCCTCGGAGGTATGATCTTTCTGGCAATATTTGTTTTATTCATCAATCTCAACAGGAGGATGCCTAATGCAAAAGTAATGGTTCCAAAAATTATTGTTGACAATTACAAGAAAAAAAACTCTCCTTTCTTTGATGCAACAGGAGCTCATGCAGGCGCTTTATTAGGGGATGTGCTTCATGACCCTTTCCAGTCAGGGGGATTAGGAACACCTGCTCATGAAAGGGTTGTTGCAGGGATGATTCACAAAGCAAACATGGGTGTTTTATTTATAGATGAGATTGGAACACTGGACAAAGCAACACAACAGGAGTTGTTAACAACCCTGCAGGAAGGGAAATTCTCAATAACAGGCCAAAGTGAAAGGTCTGCAGGAGCAATGGTAAGAACAGAGCCTGTTCCATGTAATTTTATCCTGATAGCAGCAGGAAACGTTGAAACAGTCAGAAATATGCACCCTGCGCTAAGAAGCAGAATAAGAGGTTATGGTTATGAAATCTATATGGAAGAGACCATGAAAGATACAGAGGAAAACAGAAAAAAGATTACAATCTTTGTTGCTCAGGAAGTCTTTAAAGATAAAAAAATACCTCACTTCAACAAAGAAGCTGTTGATGCTATAATTGAAGAAGCAAGAAAAATGGCTAACAGAAAAGGGCATCTAACCCTGAGATTAAGAGAATTAGGGGGCCTGGTAAGGGCAGCAGGTGATATTGCAAAAGAAAGAAAGCATAAGCTGACTTTAAAAGAGGATGTGATAGATGCAAAAATAACAGCAAGAGGTTTAGAAAAACAGATAGCAGACAAATACATAGAAAGAAAAAAAGAATATGAAGTTATCATAACAGAAGGGGAAAAAATAGGAAGGGTTAATGGCTTGGCAGTTATGGGTGGTGAAAACACCTATTCAGGAATAATCCTTCCAATAGAATCACAGGTAACACCTGGTGGCAAGGAAAGGGAAATAATTGCTACTGGAAAGCTTGGAGACATTGCAAAAGAAGCTGTAAAAAATGTCTCTGCTATAATAAAAAAATATTTTGGAGAGGACATTAAAAAATATGACTTATATGTCCAGTTCATGCAGACTTATGAGGGTGTTGAAGGAGATTCTGCAAGTATAGCAATTGCAACCTCAATCATATCTGCTCTTGAAAAAATACCGGTTAAGCAGGATACTACAATGACTGGCAGTTTATCAGTAAGAGGTGATGTGCTCCCAATAGGAGGCGTAACAGCAAAAGTAGAGGCAGCAATAGAGGCAGGAATAAAGAATGTCATTGTTCCAAAATCAAACATAAAGGATATTATAATTGACAGGAATGAGTTAAAAAAGATAAAGATAATACCAGTTGAAAAGATTTCTGAAGTGCTGAAAGAATCAATGGTGTGGAAAGGAAAGGAAAAGATATTAAGAAAGATAAGTAAGATTTAATATTTTATATTGTTTGAAACTATTTTTATCAGAAAAAAACAGATACAAAAAAATATAATTATTCTGATGCAAAATTATCAAAATAACCCTGGATCAGGACTATAGGCGTTCCTTTATCGCCGCTTCCACTGGTTAAGTCACAAAGACTTCCTAATAAATCTGTTAACTGTCTCGGTGTTGTCCCCTGGGAAGCCATAGAACCAACAAGATTTTCTTCTTTCTCTTTTATACATTGTTTCATGGCACTGCCAGCATCTTCTCCAGTTAATCCCCTTAATTCATTATCAGCAAAATATTTTAATTTAAGTTCACTTGGAGTTCCTTCAAGGCCCTCTGTAAAATCAGGAGATACAACTGGATCTGCAAGCTCCCATATTTTTCCCACAGGGTCTTTAAATGCGCCATCCCCATATACCATAATCTCAACATGCTTCCCGGTCAACTCCTTTAATCTGGATTGTATTTTTGTAACATATCTGCTGCCATCTCTATCACAAACCCTTGGGAATAATTTCAAACGTTCATCTGTAGATTTATTAGAGCCCAATAATCCATATTGCTCATTATATCCACTTCCATTTACTGATGTGTTGCATATATCATCCAGACCAAACACAATATCAGCTCCTTCTTCCCTAAGAATCTTTTTTGTTCTTTCCCTTGTATGGATATCTGCTGTCAAAACATGCTTGGTATATTTGAGGATAGTTTTTGGTTTATTGGAGAGGTAAACAGAGGCATCAGCTCCCTGTGATTCTATTATCTTCCTGTAAGAATGGATGTAATCAATCCCTGTAAAGGGATGTTTTACATTGTCCCCGAATTTACTTCTGTATTCTTTTTCAGTCAGAACATCAGTGTATGGATTAATCCCAAGTTCATTCATCTTATTAATGTCCATTAAAGAGTTTCCAACCTCATCATCAGGATAACTTAATAATAAGTTTATATTTTCTGAACCTCTTGCTATGCCTTTCAGTATCATGGAAAATCTATTTCTGCTTAGTATGGGAAATACAATTCCTACATCTCCTCTAAATTTGTCAGATATCTCTTTTGCAACATCATCAACAGTTACATAATTTCCTTGTGCTCTTGCAACTAAAGATTCCGTAATCCCTACAACATCCCTATCTCCAATTTTATAGTTTTCTGATTCCCAGGACCTCTTTAAAGAACAAGCAACTATTTCAACTATATCATCTCCCTCTTTTACAATGGGCGCCCTTATGCCCCTGATTGTTGTTCCAACTGTTCTTCCCATTTTTAAGATACCTCCATTAGACAAATATTGCTCTTGCTTTTCCTTCATCTCCCCGCAGTATATCTGTTAGTATTTTGTTTGTCATTTTTCCACATCATATCTTCAAATCATGAACTCCACTTTCTTCTATAGAGCCTATTGTTTTTCTCTCAAATCTTATTTGACCAGAATACATCTTTTCGTGAAGTTCATTAATATTTCTACAATTTAAAACATGAAATGCTGAAATCAATCCGTCTCTTATTAATGGAATCCATTGATGTATAGAACCTTTATACTTGACATTACCAGAAACCCCTTGGGGAAGTTTTGAATAGCCCCTAATTTTTTCTCCAACATTTGCTTCTTTTGAACCCATTCCCCTATATTCTTTTATTGGTAATCCTGATTCAGGATCAATCTTTGTTTTTCCAGGACTTTCTTCTGTTCCAGCAAGCATATTTCCAAGCATGACGCAATCTGCACCAGATACCAATGCTTTCTTAATATCACCTACTTGTTTTAATCCTCCATCTGCAATTGTTTTCATATTTCCATTTTGTTTAGCGCACTCATAAACTCCTGTGGCTCCTGCTCTTGAAATTCCAATTGCTCCTGCTGTTGTGCATATAGAACCAGAACCCTGCCCACACCTATAAGCGTGAAGTCCAAGCTTATCTAATTCATTATAAGCTTCTTTAGTAGAAATATTTCCTCCAATAACAAGCTTATCTTTATATTTCCCAAGAACGTATTTTATCATGCCAACTTCATATTTAGTATATCCTTGTGAAGTATCTATTATACAACCATCTGCTCCTGCTACAAACCCTTTCTCAAGCCTTTCATATGCAAGTTCGGGTCTTGTCTCAACCGCAAATAGAACTCTTAATCTTTTTTTCTCATCTTTTGTTGCCAAAGGATATTCCTCATTTTTATCAATATCACTCCGTGTAACTAGATATTTTAATATCATTTTTTTATCTACAATAGGCAAAAACAATAAATGCGCATCCCAAAGTTTTTCATTGGCTTCTTCAAGAGTTACAGGACATTCTGCCATTATCAGTTTTTCTAATGGAAGCATCCTTACCCTAACTTTAAGGCTTGTATGTTTGCTTCTTGAATAATCCTGTTTTCTTAATAACCCCAATAGCCTCCCATGAGGTCTGCCTCCATAAGTTACAGGAAAAGTGTCTATTGGAGAACCCCCTACTTTATTTTTTTCTCCTATCTCAATTGCCTGTGCAATAGTATAGTCTGGAGATACTGTAACTGGATTTTCTATAAAACCATTTTCAAATCTTTTTACACTTTTTATTTCTTTTATTTGTGCATCAATATCAGGAGTTACTCCACCTGCTTTTTTAAAATTATAATGGATACAGCCAATACCACCTTCTAATGCCAGTGCAATGCATAATGCTGCATTTGTAACAGTATCCATTGGGGCTGCTATGATTGGTGTTTTTAAAGAAATGCCTTTTCCTAATATTGTTTCAAGATTTATATTTTCTTTATCAATATCAGTAAAGATGGTATCAAGAATTGTAAAATCATCATAAGTTATACCTCCATCTCTCGTAAAAAGTTCTTCTGCAGAAAGTCCTGAAAGTTGTTCTTTCCCCATTTTTACTAAACAATTAGAATTTGTTTTTATACTTTTCCTTTTTTTATCGTCTTAAACTGGTGACGAAAACTCAGAATTTCCCCAAACTAAGCTGCCCTTTTCTCTTTGTTGGCTTTATCTTTTCCTTTACCTTTTCCCCAACCTGCTCCTTTACCTTTAAAGCTGTATTCTTTCCAATTAGCTGGACCAGGCTCATTACATCTATCTTTTTTACATCAGCTATATCCCTGATTCCATAATTATGCATCTTTCTTGCCCTTGCTCTTCCAATATCCCTCAGCTTTAATAAAGCCAATAATTCCTCTTTTGCGCCATGCTTCAGCCTTAATCTCAGTTTTGTTGTCTCTTTTATTATATCCTTGAATTTAAGGATTCTTGCTAACTCCTCTGTTGCATATAAAAGCCAGTTTGCTATGTTTACCTTTACCCTTAGCTCTCCCGGCCTTATGGAGTATTTCTCCAGTAAATACTCATCATCCTTTTCATCAACCCACTCATTCAGCATCAAAGCTGTCTTAATGCTGTTCAGGAAATCTCCATATTCAATATCATATATGTCCGGCTCTTTTTCAAGCAAACAATCGCCATGCTTCAATAACTCTTCCTGTATATCATCATACTCCTTTGTCCTTACCCTTAAAAAAGGCATCATTTCCAAAGTATGTGAAACAATCTGTAAAAATGAAAAAGCCTCTGTTTTTTTCCCGGCTGTCATTTTTATTGCTGTGGTTAAATTATAAGCGCTCAATGGATCTATATATAATTCAGCAACTCTTTTCCCGGTTAACGTTGCTTCATATTTTTCATCACTAACCTTATCTGCAGATTGAAAATCATCCTTTTTAGAAGATATTATAAAGCCCCATTCAGTTAATAGATTTAGCATACTCTCAATTATTAATTCTAATCTTTCAATATCCTCAAACTGATACGCCCAAAATGTCTTGTTAAAAAATGAAAAAATATCCTTTTTGCTGTTTACAAAATCAGATGCTATTAAGCTTAATAAATATGTCCTCAAAACAGGCTCAACAGCTAATTTGCTAAATATCTCCTCTGGCTCTCCTAAAATATATCTCTGCCATATCTTCTCTTTCTCTGCTTCTGAACTGCAGACAGCAATTGCCTCTCCCTGGCTGTCAAACTTTGGTCTTCCTGCTCTTCCTGCCATCTGTAAATATTCCAAAACAGGAATAAACTGCAATCCCCTAT
>JAGLZG010000092.1 GCA_023131705.1 Nanobdellota archaeon | reverse complement strand
TCCTCGCTTAAAACAGGGAAACAGGCCAGCCCATGATACCCAAACAAGTCATCATCTGTCTGTATGCATATCTGCACATAATTATCAGTGCCATAAAATCCATCTGTATTTACTTCTCTGCTTCCAACAGCAAGAGTTCCGGATGCCAGCACTTTCTCACTATCCCCCCTCATGTATACGCTGTATGTTATATCCTGCCTGCATGATTCCAAAGTAAAGCTGTAATCATACCTATATTCAATATCATAATCAGTTATTGTAAACTGCGCTGTTCCTGTTGTTGTGCTCCTTCCTTCGCAGTCCATAACAATTCCTGTTGTATCACCTGCCATAAGATCCTCAGAAGGTTCAGAACTCTCACATTCTTTTTTGCATTGATCTTCTACACCATCTTGCATCCATTTACCTATAATATAGCCCACTACCACTGAAACTGCTTGTCTAACAACTTGAGCATCATGTTGTTTTGCAAGAGGACCCTTACCACGTCTTATGTTTTGACTTTCATCATTTTCTTTTTCAACGCTTTTTTGTAATTCTGCTTTTTTATCTTTTGTTAAAGAAACATCCTTTCCACCAGATTTCGCACTTTTAACATTACCATGTTCATCCATTGTAACATCATATTTTTTTCCATCAACCTCCACGTTTTTAAATGACTTAAACCTGATATTTTCCATTTTTATTACCCTTCCATTTCTATTTACATATTCTTTACCATTTCCATCTTTAAAATATTTGTTTGTGCCACCAAAACCTTTTTTATTAACAACCACTATTTTTTCATTACCATATGTTGTAACTGTTCCAGTATCCTTCTCCCCTATTCCATATTTTGCGTAGTCTGGATTTTCTTCCCTATATTTTGTAATACTCATCCTCTTTATTTGTTTTCCCTTATAATTACTTTTACCTATATCAATAGTGCTTGACATAGGATCTCTATCTTGATATAAATTTTTAAAATTAAAATCATCTGCGCTTACTTCACTAAACTCGTAAGTAACATATTGCCACCCAGAATAAAGAGAGAGTAAAAGCAAAGGAACCTCTACCAGATTTGCCCATGTTTTCAGCATCTGACTATACTTATTTAATATAAACCTCATAATTGCCCACGTTACAATAATAGTCATAAGTTGAGTAAAAAAAGAAGCCCTGGTGCCTTTCCAATATTTACATTCTTCTTCACAAAAACCCTGTTCACACCCTTCTGTTGAAATACCATCTCTGCAAGCAGCCTCTGTGCATGCGCCATAAGTATCATAAATTACTTTTAATTTTCTTAAATTAAACAACACACTACTAAGGCACAGGCATCCCATACCACTATAAATATTGTCCCATGCGCTTACAGGACACCATGAACAAGCTATAATCTGGCATAGGGATTTCCCACCTATCAAAGGAGTCTCATAAATATAACCAAAGATTTTATGCACCCAACAAAGTATTTTACAAACAGCTGCAAGGTAGACAACTGGACACCAAGCACTAGCGTCACATGCAGCATTTCCTGGAAAGACTCCAAGTGCAGATAGTATCAATTCTATTGCGCTCATTATAGTGCATATTGCATATGCTTTTCTCAAAACTTCCTCTATTACTACTACAACATCATTCTCTAACAACTCAACATAACTATTTGTTTTTTCAACTTTATCAGAACAAGCTTCACCAGGATCCATACCAGAAGAATCAGCAACAGCATAACCGGTAATTTCTTTTATTCCGGAGTTTGTATCAACAGAAGCATAAACATTTGAAACATAGAATGGAATAGTGACTATTAAAAAGATCATAAAAAATACAATATTATACCTGAAGTTTCTGTTCGTTTTCATGTATCTAAATACATATTGCTCCTGCTTATTTTATTTTAGGCAGTAGATAATTCCTAAACATACTAGTATATTTTTCTACTTTACCTAGTTCTTCCATTGACACGCATTTTCCAATCATGCACCTTTCATCATCACCAGTAGCTGCATCTATACAAGTTGGAGTTGGAACCCTCACAACATTAAATTCAATATTATCCTTAGTCATGTCATCATCAGTTATCACAAAATAATTAGTTTCACCAAACAATGCGCCTCCAAGCGTGCTTTGATTAGCATTAATATCTTGTTTAGGCAAATAATCATATTCTTCACATTCACCATCGTCATCATATTCATGACAATATTCCTTGCATCCAGCAGGTATATGAAATCCTTTACCATCAATTAGCATGGCATTTATAGTATACTTACCTGGCATTAATTTTATTTCAGTTGTATTTATTTCTTTATTAAGCAGTATGGTATTAGAAAAATCTTCTTCAAGAGAATTTTCTTTAATTTTCTTAATTAAGATGATAACACTATCAAAAGAATCCAAATCAACAGCGTTTCCGCAGCAAATATCAGGGTCATCCATAATATATTTTTTAACGCTAGCATTAAATGTTTTAAGAGGGGCTAAATTATATTCTAAGACCCTTGGATTTAGACTGTTTATAGTAAGTGTTCCAGTTTTTGTTGAGTAATTATTTCTTCTTAAGTGAACAACACCATTCTCACAAAACGGAAACTTTGTTTTAAATGTTCCATTAACAGTTCTTCCAATAAAACAATCATCCTTATATGAACCGCAATAGTAATATATATCAACATCACCCAATTTCTTATTAGTTTCTAAATCATATGTTTTAATTGTTATATTTCCGCTTTTTTTCTGTTCTTCATCGCAGAAATATGTTTTAGACAAAACAGTTGCGCACACACTAGCATTTAGTCCTGCATCTAAACAATCTATACTGGGAGGTTCACCTACATAATATCTTTTATTATTCCCAGATAAGTAAACTTCCATTGGGAATTGGAATACATAACCTCCTTCCTTATCATAAGTATTGCTTAAAGGATCTATTTTTGCGGATTTATCATCATTTACATTGACCAAAACAGGATATTTCAAATAATAGAAAAATCTGTATCTCATTTCACACATCATAGGTATAAATGGAAACTTTGTTTGCATAGTCTTTTTTGGTTTTAATGTGTTTCCATAGGACGGTTTAATATCATAATAATTAAATTCCCAGTCAGGATCATAAGTAAAATCAATATGTAATGTAGGGAAAGAACTTGAAAAAATATTATATATAAAACTATCAAACGCACCCTGAGCAATAGGATCATCCCTTATTTCCCTTTCAAAATTAGTTCCTTTTATCTTCAAATAAGGATAATTTTTTTCAAAATTATTTTTTAGCATTGATTTTACATTTCCTTTATCCCAACTATGTTCTTTGCAGTCTAAATTAAAATCAATTTGGTCAAAAGGGGGCAATAAATTATCTTCTAACCCAGAGTAAAGAGATATAAGACTTATAGTAAAAGATTCTAAGTAAGTAAAAAGCGATTCGAAAGTGGTAAGGTCATCAGCCATATTGTGTATTAATTCCATATCAATAGGAACTTCATAGATAAATTTATCCAATTTAATAATCAAATTTTCTTTTGTCATAGTAATTGGAAAATCAACCTCAACAATAACAGTGTTTTTCATTGTTATTCTTGGTGTTATATCTCCATATTCAACATCAAAGCCTTGTTCTTTAAATGGAGAGAAATCACCAACACAAATTTCAACACCTTCTTTCACATAATTTTCAAGCTCATATTCCATAAACTCTAAATCTGGAAATATCATTTCTTCTTCAGTTAGCCAATAAGGGATTTTATTTCCAACACCGTTCTCATCTGCAATAACCTTTAATCTTCCATTTTCTTTTGTAACCTGTTCATGATTAATATCTTTAGCAAGCAAATATTTTGCATCAGAAGGAATCTCAATATACCCTCCTTGTAGTCTTTGAATCTCCAACCCCTGCAAAACAGCAGGCCTTAAACAGGCATCAACATAATTCTTTAAAGCCTTTTGTCCTGTAGATTCCTTTGTTATTTCTTTTAGTGTTTCAGGCCCTATTGTTTTTTCAATGGTTATCTGCCTGACAAAAAGAAAAACACCAATAGCAATCAATGCCAATATTCCGATTATTATGAATATTGTTATCTGTCCTTTATTCTTTAACAATAAAATCAACCCCTTTTGATTTAAGATAAGCCTCAACAATGGCAGAGTTTCCGCTGGGAACTAAAAAATTGTTATTATTTATCTTGATTCCATCTAATTTTTTTAACAAACCGCCGTAAGAATAATGTGTATTGCCTTTTGTTATCCTATAACCCAAAAAATCGCGTATAAACTTAACCTTGCCCTTCATACTAATATCTTTAAGAGAATACATAAACAGGCTATAGCCTTCCAGCTCTTTTTTTAACAATCTACCACCCTTTTAAACATATCTTAAAAATAGAACTTTATAAAGATTTCTGTAATCTATTACATATTATATAATGGATTACAGGAAAACTAATTTAATTTGCAGTGGTTTTTGACAAAGACAAACAATTTAAATCAATACTTTTGTCTTTTTCTATTTTTCAGATTATAAACTTCTCTAATTTATAACTACATAAAACGATATATTTAAATATGTGTAGTGTTAAACTAACCTGTTATGAAACTAACTATTAGGAAAATTCATGGAAAAAGCTACGCTTACTTAGAAAAATCAATAAGGATTAGGGATAAAACCAGGAAAATTTCTAAATATATAAGCCCACATAAGGATATCGGTAAAAAAGATATGGGAAAGATTAGAAGGGAATTCAAAGAAGAAATGCTTAAAAAAGAGGTTAAACTCAGAACTAAAATCATATTAAAAAATATAAAAAGTTTAGAATATCCTTTAACTGTTAAAGAAGTAAAAAAAATAGAGGAAATGAATATAAAATATAAAGAAATGATTAGGAATTTACCCAAAAAAAGCATAGACGATATTAATAAAAGATTTATAGCGAATTATGTTTATGATAGCAATGCACTGGAAGGAAATTCCTTAACACTAAAGAATGTTGCAGAAATTGTATTTGAAAACAGGATAAGCCAGGGAAAGGATTTAAGAGAAGTATATGATGCCCAAAATTCTTATAACTTATTTCTATTTTTGAAAAAAACAAAGCATAAGATTGATCATGATTTTATAATAAAACTCCATTCACTATTAATAAAAAATATAGATAACAGGTTAGGATATAGAAAAGAACCAATAATGTTATTGGGAAAAACAACAAAACTTGCAGAGCCAGAGAATGTATGCCGGGAAATGAATAATCTGTTAAAATGGTATGAAGACAATGAAAACAAGATGTATTTTTTAGAGTTGGCTTTTAAATTTCATGCAAAGTTTGAAAAAATACATCCTTTTTGTGATGGGAATGGGAGGGTTGGAAGATTTTTGCTTAATTATATATTAATGAGGCAAGGGTATTTTCCTGTTATTATAAGAAAGACATCAAGGAACAGATATATAAAATCCTTAGAAGCAGCAGATAAGGAAAAATGGCTGATATTAATGAGATTCGCTTTAGACAGCTATAAAAAAACATTCAGGAACTTTTTTGAAATCTACTATAAATATGCAAAAGTTAACACCACAGAAAAATAAACATTGTTATATATGTAGTGTTAAATAAAGTAAATACTGTATAATTCTTTAATCAATTACAAAAATGTTTATTACCCATGAACACTTTTCTTATCCCTGTGCTTATAAAAACCAATAAAGAATACGATTGTAGTAAATAATAAAACAGTAAAAAGAATGGTTAAAGAATTAGTTTTACCTCTTTGCAGGTCCTTTACAATATTTCCTATTATAGACTGAATTCCAGATTCGTTTTTCTTTTTTACAATAACATCAGCATTAACCACATTCTTTCCTACAATAATTTTCCCATTAATGCCAAAATTTGCTTCAAGTATGTAATAGACACCAGGCTCATTAAATGTGTATTCAAATGTATCTCCATATCCAAGTGATTTTCTCATATTTCTGAACAAGCCAAGATATTTGTTTGTTATCATGTGCTTTCTTGTATCTGTGTTGTTCCATATGACCTTTGTTCCAGGCTCTATAATGATTTCAGGCTTGTCAAACTTAAACCTTGAGATAGAGACAACAATCTCTTTTGGAACCTCTTCTGCAACAGCAGCTTCTTCTGTTTTTTCCTCAGCTTCACCTTCAGGCTCCCACTCAACTTTTTCTTCAATAGTTTCACTAACCTCTTCTTCCTTTTGAGTAGAATTATAGACAGAAAAACCAATAATGACAAGAGCTATTATAATAACAATAATCAAAGCTATATTCCCCTCTTTTTTTATCATAATGTTTGTTATTAAAAGGCAACTATTTATATTTTATGGTTTTGGTATTGAACAATATAAATCTTTAAATATAAGATACAAAACTATAATAAAGGGGGAAAATGCAACAATCTGTTGAAACGGACAAAGAAGTAACAATAACCTATGAAACCTTGTTTGAGCTATTAAGAAATGAAAAAAACAAGGATGAGCTTCAAAAACTCCAGGACAGTTTCTTTGAGGATGTTATTAACTATCTGAAGGAAAAGCAAAATATTCTTAATGAAAAAAAAGACCAGGAAAACCTTTTTGAGGCTGATGAAAAGGAGAATGTAGCTTCTCAGGTAAAAAATATAAAAAAGATTCTAAAAGATTTATATGAAAAAAGGGAAAAAAAGATAATAAGCATGGCCCTTAACAAATCAAGGCTTAAGTCAAGCATAATGAATCTTTCTCCAATGCTGGAAGAAGAAAGGCTTTTCTATGAAATGCTTATCAGCTTATTAGACAGCAAAAGGGAGGAAATCCTTAACAATATTTTAAACTGCAAACTGCCTGGGCAAAAAGAGCCAGCAGGGGAAAAACAAGCAGAAGAAAAACAACAGCCGGCAAAAAGCAATGATGAGGATTTTAAATCAGCAGATTCAATTAAACAGGAAGCACCAAAAAAAGAGGTAAAACTTGTAAGGTTTACAAATGCTGTTCCAAAGTTTGTAGGAAAAGAGATGGAAGAATACGGCCCTTTTGATGAAGAGGATGTTGCTAGTTTGCCAATAGAGATAGCCAACCTATTGATAGAAAAAGAAAGAGCAGAAGAGATTAAAGAAGGATAAAATTATAAAAAACTAGGCAGAATACCCACAAACTTCATTTATGGGATGAATGCCACCTCATTCCTGCATTTGCTCATGAGGCAAATTCTGTAATTTTTGCTATAGAATTTCTTATTCTGGCATAACTATCCAGTTAATCTACCCAATACTCTCCAATAATCACAGGAATAATGATGAATATTATCCCATAAATATGAAGTTTGAGTCCTGTTAACAAAACACTATTTATTCCAAAAAGGATTATAGCATAAATTATTATCATTGATACAAAAGCTAAGATAAGAACAATCAATGCAATATGCTTGTAATCCCTGCTTTTGATAAAACCATAATGCGTAAATATTATTCCCAACATAATTATCAACATAAGAGAAAATACATCATAAATAAATAAAAAAACAATATTTCTGGGTATTATTCTCTGCATAACATAACCATTAAAAAAATGTAAAAATACTGCTAATAATAATGCAATGGAAGTGTATTTGATAATTTTAAGCATGGTTTTAGCCTCGATTTAAGTTATTCAAAACAGTATTCTTAATCTCGCTATCTTTTGCATTTTTATATTCTTTTTTTAAGGTGTTAAAATCAGAATTCCATCTTCTTTTCTCGTTTTCTCTTAGAAATGCAGTTTTCTGAAAATTAAAGCCAGAGAAATTGTATATCTCTTCTAATAGTTTTAATTGGGCTTTTGTTGTT
>JAGLZG010000091.1 GCA_023131705.1 Nanobdellota archaeon | reverse complement strand
GTTATATGAAAAAAGAGATTGTCCTGAGTTTGTTGGAAAAGTTACAGAAAAAAGATAGTTATATTTCTGAAAATTCCCTTAAAAAACTTGCTCTTAAACATAATATTCCATTGGCTGAGCTTTATGGTGTTGCTACATTTTACCATATGCTGCATACTGAAAAACAAGGCAGGAATATCATAAGGATCTGCAACAGCCCTTCCTGTTATGTTAATGGCTCTTTGAATTTGATAAAAGATATTGAAAATATGCTTAAGATTAAATCAGGGGAGACAACAAAAGACAGAAAGTTTTCTTTGCATATATGCTCCTGCATTGGCTGCTGTGATAAAGCACCTGCTATGATGATCAATGATAAGGTTTATGGAAATTTGACTAAAGAGAAATTAAGGAAAATACTAAGATGAAGATTCTTCAAAAAACAAATCTTGAAGCTTATGAAAAGGCAAAAAGACTGGGAAGCAAAAAGACAGTTGAGTTAATAAAGAAAAAAGGCCTGACCGGGAGGGGGGGCGGCGGATTTCCAACCGGATTAAAGTGGGAGTTTGCCTTAAAGAGCAAGGGTGAGAGGTTTTTAATTGTAAATGCTGATGAGGGTGAACCAGGAACCTTTAAAGATAAATTTATCATTGAAAATAATCCAGAGCTATTAGCAGAGGGAATTTTAATAGCATGCCATACACTAAGCATAAAAGAAGCTTATATCTATCTAAGAGGGGAGTACAACTATCTAAAAGACAGGCTTGAAAGAGCAATAAAGAATCTGGTTAAAAAGACAAAAGCAAAATCAGATATTAAGATTGTATCAGGAGCAGGCGCTTATGTATGCGGGGATGAGACAGCTATAATACAGTCAATTGAGGGAAAAAGAGGCCAGCCTTATATAAAACCGCCGTATCCAACTGATGCCGGGTTGTGGGAAAAGCCAACTGTTATTAATAATGTGGAAACACTGGCAAACATTCCACTCTTATTATTGGACAATGATTGGAATAATAATTTAAGACTTTTTTCTTTGTCTGGAAATATAGAAAAGCCCGGTGTTTATGAGATAGAGACTGGAACTAATCTTAAATATATTTTGGATATGGTTAAACCAAAAAACAGGATTAAGGCAGTATATTTTGGATGCAGCGGAGGATGTATTCCTGTAAAGGATATTAAAATGGAGAAAGAGAGTGTTGCCAGGTGTGGCTGCATGCTTGGGTGTTCAAGCTTAATTTTTGTAGATGAAAAACAGAGTATTGTTGATATGGCAACTAATATTGCCAAGTTTTTTGAGTATGAATCCTGCGGCAAATGCACCCCCTGCAGAGAGGGTACAATGAGGGTTTTGAATTTGTTGCAAGAAATATCTTTGGGAAATGCAACTAAAAAGGACTTACAAACATTAGAGGAATTAACATATTTTGTCAGGGATTGTTCATTGTGCGGGTTAGGGCAAAGCTCTATGAATCATCTGATTACAGCTTTAAATTTTTTCAGGAAAGAGTTTGAGGAAAGATGCAGGTAACAATTAATAATAAGAAATATAGATGCAAGGAAGGGGAAACTATTTTAGATGCTGCTAAAAGGAATAATATATGCATACCTACTTTATGCTATCAGGAAGATTTTAAATCCAGCGCAAGGTGCAGGATGTGTGTTGTGGAAGCAGATGGCAGGATTGTTACAAGCTGCTCTACAAAAGTTTGTGATGGAATGAATGTTTTTACAGAGACAGAAAAGGTCTTGAGATACAGGAAATTAAATGCAGAGTTATTAATGGCACAGCATCAGGATTCCTGTTTTGTTGGAAACAAAAACCATGATTTATGCAAAATAGCAAAAGATGTTGGATTAAGAGAGGTTAGATTTAAGCCAAGAAAGGATGTAATGATGGATATAAAAGGGAGTTCTATTGCAAGGCATAATGAGAAATGTATTGTGTGCGGAAGGTGCGTAAAGACCTGCAAAGAACTGCAGTGTGTTCATGCAATTGATTTTGCCTCAAGAAGCCATCATACCCATGTAACTCCTTTTTTTGAAAAATCTTTGGGTGAGGTGCTTTGCATTAACTGCGGCCAGTGCATTATCAACTGCCCTGTTGAGGCTATAACTGAAAAGGAAAATATAGATGATGTTGCAAAGGTTTTGAATAACCCTAAGAAAATTGTTGTTGCACAGACGGCTCCTGCCATAAGGGTTTCTTTAGGTGAGGAGTTTGATATGGAGCCAGGAACTAATGTCAAGGGAAAGATGGTAAGCGCGCTAAAAAGATTAGGCTTTGACAGTGTTTTTGACACAAATACAGGAGCTGACTTTACAATAATGGAAGAAGCATCTGAGTTAATTGAAAGGATTCAAAAAGGAAAAAACCTTCCATTGATTACATCATGCTGTCCTGGGTGGATAAAGTTTGCTGAGCATTATTATCATGGGCTGTTAAAAAATATCTCAAGTTGTAAAAGCCCCCATGAGATGCTTGGAAGCTTGATTAAGAGTTATTATGCAAAAAAGATTAATAAAAATCCAAGGGATATTGTTGTTATCAGCATCATGCCCTGCACTGCCAAAAAGTTTGAGGCAGCCAGAAAAGAACTTAAAAATAGTGTTGATTATGTTTTAACGACAAGGGAATTAGCAAAGATGATAAAATCAAAAGGCATTAAACTCAGGGATTTGAAAAAGAGCAAATTTGATGATCCTTTAGGCATTTCAACAGGCGCAGCTGCTATTTTTGGCGCTACTGGCGGTGTGATGGAAGCAGCATTGAGGACTGCGGCAGATGTTTTGACAGGAAAAGAGCTGAAAAAGATAGATTATAAAGGTGTAAGGGGGTTAAAAGGCATTAAAGATGCAAGTATAAAGATAGGAAATAAAAAGTTAAGGGTAGCTGTTGTTCATGGGATGGGAAATGCAAAAAGATTGATTGATTCTGGGATTAAAAAATATCATTTTATTGAGATAATGGCGTGTCCTGGCGGGTGTATTGGGGGAGGAGGACAGCCAATACCAACAAACAATGAGATAAGGCAGAAAAGGATTGATGCAATATATAAAGAGGATAAAAGCCTTGCTTACAGGAAATCCCATAAGAATCCTACTCTAATAAAAGTCTATAAAGAGTTTTTAGGAAAACCATTGGGCAGGAAATCAGAGGAATTACTGCATACTAGTTATGTAAAAAGAAGATTATATTAAAAAATTACCAGTCTATTGCATCCAGTTCTTCTTCAATATCTTCAAGTTCCCCTAAATCCAATTCTTCATCTAAGGTATCTATGTTAGAAATATCGCTTTCAACATCTGTAACAGATGTTTCAGCAGTTTCTTGTATTTCTTCTGTTGGCTGTGTTCCACTTTTTGCGCATCCAGTTACTAAAAGAACAGATAGTATCAAAGTTATTATCATTATTTTTCTAATCATTTGTATCACTCCTTACTATTTTTAATTAGTATATAAATTTTTGTATTAATCTAATAATAAAAAATAAAATAAAAAATTATTCTGTTTCTGCTTCAGCTTCTTCTGTCTCTCCTTCTTCACTTTCTTCTATTTCTTCTTCAATTTCAACTTCTTCTTCTGTCTCTTCTAACTCATCTGCTCCACCAGCTTGTTTTATAGCTAAAACAATGTCCCTTAGTATTTTCTGAGCATCCTGCAATGCTTCTTTTGCTTGTTTCATATGGCTTTGCGCTTCTTTTATTATCTCTGCATTTGGTTCATCCCCTGCTTTTGCTTCTTTGAATTTCTCTACAGCCATTTCATAGTGTGTTTTTGCTTCATCAAGCTTAGCATTGAACTCATCCACTAAGGGCTCA
>JAGLZG010000090.1 GCA_023131705.1 Nanobdellota archaeon | reverse complement strand
CTAAGTCAAAGATAACTGCTTTATATGCCATAGGAGTTGGTATTTTATTGGGTTATATAAATTTATTGACAAAAATCCAAAACCTTTTAAATATTAAGTTTAATCTTTGTATATATGGATATTAATAAAAGATTTGAGCTAATCAAAAGGAATACAGAAGAGATTGTCACAGATGATGAATTAAAGGATTTACTCAGGAAAAAGAAAAATCCGACTGTTTATCTGGGGACTGCTATTACCGGAAGACCTCATGTTGCTTATTTTGTGTGGGTTTTGAAATTAGCGGATTTTCTTAAAGCAGGCTTTGAAGTAAAGCTGTTATTAGCAGATTTGCATGGCGCAATGGATAACTGTCCATGGGATCTATTAGAAAATAGGTATGATTATTACAGGATTGTTATTCCTGCCATGTTCAAGGCAATCGGAGCAGATATAAAGAACTTTGAGATAGTAAGGGGTTCTGATTTCCAGAGAAAAGAAGAATATTTCTATGATCTGCTTAAGATGTCAACAGATTCAAGTGTTCATGATGCAAAAAAAGCAAGTTCAGATGTTGTCAAGCAGTCAGATAATCCTAAATTATCAGGATTAATCTATCCTCTGATGCAGGCACTGGATGAAGAATATCTGGAAGCAGATGTCCAGTATGCTGGTGTTGACCAGAGGAAGATCATGATGTTTGCAAGAGAGTATCTTCCTAAAATCAACTATAAAAGAAGGATAGAGGTAATGACTCCGATGATTCCTGGATTGATAGGAAAAAAGATGAGCGCATCTGTTGAGGAATCAAAGCTAGATCTATTGGATGATAAGGAAACCATAAAGAAAAAATTAAACAAGGCGCATTGTCCTGAAGGTGTTATTGAAGATAATGGTGTTCTTGCTTTTCTTAAATATGTCCTGATGGTGGTAAAACAGGATAATAAGGAGAAATTTACAATAAAAAGACCAGAGAAGTTTGGAGGGGATGTAAGCTATAGCAATTATGAGGATCTGGAAAAGGATTTCAAAGATAAAAAACTGCATCCAATGGATTTGAAGCTTGCTTTGGCAGAGGAAATTGATAAATTGTTAGAGCCAATAAGAAAAGAGATGAAAGGAAAGGAAAAGCTGATTAAAGGGGCTTATCCTGTCAAGTTGTAATTCTTTATAAGATCAAGACTGTTCTAAAACAACCAATGTATAGTTATCATCAAAGTATTTATCAACAATTCTTATTACATCTTTTTTAGTGACCTTTTTTATGTTTTTAATATAATTGAGAATATCCTTACAACCAGAAACCAGCTGCCAAAAACCAACTGTGTCTGCCATTCTCTGGCTGTCTTCATTATCAAGGATAAATTCTCCCTCTATAAACTGTTTTGCTTCCTGTAATTCTTTATCTGTAATATTTTTCAGGTTTTTAAGTTCTTTTAACGTAATGTTAACGCATTTCTTCATATTTTTTTTGTGGGTGGAGAAGTAAGCTGCAAAATAGCCATAGTCAATCTCTGTTTCATTGTTAATGCCAACATCATAGGCTAATGCTCTTTTTACCCTTATCTCTTCAAAGAGTTTTCCAGAAAGACCTCTGCCTAAAATGCCCCTGATAACATCAAAAACACAGGAGTCTTTATGGCTTCTTTTTACTGTCTTATAACCTATAATAGCATAGCTCTGGTTTATCTTTTTCTTTTCTACCCTGACTGATTTTTTATTTGCAGGCTCTTTTACATTTATTTTGCTTATTTTTTTTGTCCTGAATCTGAAATAACTGTTAATCCTGTCTTTTATTTTAGGAATATTGCCTACAAAACTTAAAACAATATTGTCTGCAGTGTAATACTTTTTGTAGTAACTGACTAAATCACTTCTTTTTATTTTGCTTATTGACTTAATGCTTCCAAATATGGGGTTTTTTACAGGATAGTTTTTGAACAGCGCATTTTGGAACAGTATCCATTGATAATATCTTGGCTGGTCTGTTACAAGTTTTACTTCACTGATTATTATTTTTCTTTCTTTTTCTATTTTTTCAGTATCAAACAAAGGATTAGTCAATATATCAGAAAGTATGTCTAATGCTATGTTACAATGTTTTTTTAAAACCTTTATGTAGAAGCATGTTCTTTCATGTGATGTGTATGCAGATATTTCTCCTCCAAGGCTTTCGATTGTATTTGCTATCTCTTTTGAGCTTCTTTTAGATGTTCCTTCAAAAAGCATATGCTCAATAAAATGAGAGATTCCCAGAACTTTTGCATCTTCATCATTAGAACCTACATGGACTGTTGCCTGTATTGTTATTGTTCCTGATTTTTTTGGAACCACAATAAGCTTTAGATTGTTTTTAAGTCGATATTCCTTCATAATGTTTAATAAGATTTATATACTATTTAAAATTTGTTAAAAATATGAGTGTTAAGAGATTACAGGGCATGTTAAAAAAGAGGAAGATTGATTTTGCTTTTTTTATGGGCAAAGACCCAAATATATTCTATTTTACAGAGTTTCCCAATAATTTTTTCAGCGCCTTGATTGTTCCAAAAGAAAAAAAGCCTATCTTTATACTGCCTGAGATGGATTATGCAAGAGGGAGGAAGAACAGCAAGATAAAAAATATATTTTGCTTTAAGAAAGGCAGACTTTATGATAACATCTTAGAGTTGCTGAAAAAAGAAGGGATAAAGTGCAGGCATATTGGCGTGAATAAAGAAGAGTTGAATATCAATAGGTTTTCTGAACTGAAAAAGAAGTTTAAGAAGGTGAAGTTTATTGATGTGTTTGAAGATTGCTGCAATGTAAGAAGTGTGAAGACAAGCAAAGAGATTGAGAATATAAAAAAGGCATGCAGTATAGCTGATAATGTTTTTAAGAAAGCCCTAAGCAAGTTCAGGTTTAAGACAGAAAAAGAGCTTGGCTTGTTTCTTGAGTGTGAGATTAAAAAACAGGGAGCAGATATATCATTTAAGCCATTGGTTGCTTCTGGAAAAAATGGAGCATATCCTCATCATGAACCTGGTGATGCAAAGTTAAAGGGATTTACAATAATTGATTTTGGCGCAAAATACAAAGGGTATTGCTCTGATATGACAAGAACCATATATGCCGGAAAGCCTGGTGAAAAGGAAAAGAAAATCTATAAAAAAGTTTTATATGTGCAAAAGAGCATGATTAATATGTTAAGACCTAAGTTGGATATTGCAAAGGTCGATATAAGCGCAAGAAGGTTATTTGGTAAAGATAGAGATAAATTTATACATGCTTCCGGGCATGGTGTTGGTGTTGAGATCCATGAATCTCCTGGTCTATATGAAACGGCAGAGGGTAAATTGAAAAAGAACATGGTTTTTACAATTGAGCCTGGCTTATATTTTAATAATAAGTTTGGGATAAGGATTGAAGATACTGTCCTGTTAGATGAAAAGGCGGTTATCTTAACAAAAACAAAAAAGGAGTTGATTGTTGTATGAAGTATAGCGACAGGAAGTTTGACAGTGCTGTTGATAATTATGAAAAAAAACTAAAAGGGAAGATAGAAGGCAAACTTGTTTTTATAGTATGTGATCTAAAGAATAAAAAGGCATTTTTTTCTTTGGCGCCCTTAAGCAGGGCAGTCCATAACCTTGATGGAGAGATGCATGTTATTGTAGGGGATGGGAAATCCCAGAATTATTTGATTTTAAAGAAGGTATGGCATGTGTATGGCGATCTAATAAAAAAATTAAAGACAGACAAAACAAAGGCACTCAGGGATTTTATAAATTCTGTCAATAGAAGGACAAATTCAAAGGTTTTTAAGAATATTTTTAAGAAACCTGAAATAATCCTTTATTCTAATGAGCATGGCTTTACAGGGACGCTTGAATTAGAATATAATAACAAATGGCACAAGAGATACAGGTGGGGGGAATTAATTGGAACTGCAAAGACCTTATTAAAACAGGGTTTTGATATTAAAAAAAATGAAAGATTAGGAATAAGTTTTGAGCTAATCCCAAAAAAGGAGCATCTTGAGCTTCCATTGGAGGATTATCTTGACAGTTACAGCATTGCCTTTGCAATGGCTGTTGAAGCAAAAAGATTAAAGGCAAATGTTGGATTGGGGGCTTCAACAAGCAAGTTTTCCATACTGGCAAATTCTGTAAGGACTGTTGATCTAATTTCAACCTTAGTGGGGTGTGAGCTTGACAGGGAAGTTGATGAGGATGTTTTCAAAAAATTCAAAGTGTTATCAGGAATTATAGGGGCTAAAAAATTAGAATTCAATGATGCCGGTTTTGGCATACATGGAAAAGGCTATACAGGGAAAATGTTTTTTGGAGAGAATGTTGGTTATCCTACTTTAGACAAAAAAACAAGATGGACTTCTCCGGGACAGATGATGCTAAAGGACAGGTATGAGGCACAGACAAAATTTGAAAAAAGAGATCCTATCATGAGGTATGCAATGACAGAAACACTGCCCCTGGATATTTTTATACAGACATGCGATGTTGATTATGAAAAAATAAGGAAAAGAAGCTCCAAAATAAAATCAATCCTGGACAAATGCGATAAGATAAGGGTTATCGGGGAAGAGATTGACGGGTTAAAAACAGATTTTACAGTTTATCTGGTAAATGAGGATAAAACCATAAGAAGGTGGTTTATTGCTTCTGATTCTGATGTCACTAAAAAGTATGATGAGGAATATTTCAGGGAAACAGGAATAAAATGCGGCCTGTATGCTAATTTTCCTTCTGGAGAGGCATTTGTAACGCCAGAAAAGGTTGAGGGTTTGATTGTCGGGGATGTTGTTGTAAGCATTGACCAAAGCCATAGGATAGATTCTAAAAATCCTTTAGTCATAAAAGTTGAAAATTATGAATATAAGGTCATTTCAGGACCTAAAAAGATAATTGACAAGATGAAAGAAACAAAAGCTGATGTCAAAGAGAAAATAAGAAATATTGAGAAAAGCAAGGCCTTGCCTGCTTCTATCACCAGGATGTATAAGAAATGTTTTAATTACATAGGTGAATTTGCTGTCAATCTGAATCCCAAGGCTAAATTATGCGATTATCTTATTGTGAATGAGAAGATAGCCAAGATGATGCATGTAGCAATGGGGATGGGTTTTGATCCTGACAGGAAAACAATGTATCATTGGGATATGGTCATCAATTCCCCAAGGCAAAAGATGGATGTCTATGGTATTGATTCCAAGAATAAGATACACTGGATAATAAAGAAGGGGAAGTTTGGGGTTTAGAATTGATAATTGAGATAAATGTTTGGTTAATAGTAGTTACACATTTGTTCGCTGAACCCCTCCAATCAGTTATTTTTTACGACGACAAAGAGGCACGAGAGAAAAAATACTTCGTTTAATAAGATTAAACAGCTAACGCCAAATATTTTTTTAAAAAGCGAGGGAGGAGTTCGTGCTTCGCAAAAGATTTATATATGACATTAACTATTCTGTTCAATAAATGAAGAATCAACTAACCTTTCACTTTAAAAACTTCGGATATATTGAACGTGGATCTATAAACTTATCAAATCTGACAATTATCTGTGGAAAAAATAATGTAGGTAAAACTTATATTAATTATGGAATTTATGGGTTCATGAAATCTATGCTTTCCAACCTTTCATTTATTAGTAATAATGGTGAAATAAAAAAACTAAAAACAGACGGTTTTTTGAGACTTGACTTAAAACAATATGAATCCAAAGTTCAAGAAAGTCTTAAAGAAGGATGTAAAGGATATTCTGAGATTTTGCACAAATTCTTTGCAACAGATGAAGATTTTTTTAGGGATTCCAAACTTGAACTTGATATAAAGAATATAAAATTTGATTATCAACATAAAAAAGAGACAAGAAGTTTGCTTGAAAAAAATGAGATTGTTAAAATCGTTAAACCAGAGAATTCATCCATAATTGAAATTACATTAAATCGAAAATCGAGAAGATATCCTGAATTTATAGTAAGAGGTGCTATTGATAATTTTCTAGCTAGATGTCTATTAGATGGTGTCATTCCCAACACCCAGGTGATTAGTTCAGAAAGAACTGGTGTATCATTATTTTATAAAGAATTGGATTTTACAAAAAATCGTATGTTGGATTATCTTACAAAATACGGAAAAGATAAGAAAAAATTTAGTCCCTTTGATTTTTTAGAAAAGTTCTCTGCCCAATATCCTCAAACAATACAAAATAATATTGAAACTATCAGGAATTTATCTGATATCAAAAAGAAAAAAAGCCAATTATTAAAAGAAGAAGAATCTAGGACTTATCTTAGTAACAAACTTAAAGAAATAGTCCAAGGGGAATTTAAAATAGTAGATGATGAACTTTTCTATTCTCAGAGAGTTGGACGAAAAAAAGTTACAATGCCAATTCATATGGCCTCTTCTTCAGTTAAAGCGTTGGTATTATTTGACACCTATGTAAGACATATTGCATCAAAAGGAGATTTATTAATCATTGACGAACCTGAATTAAATCTCCACCCTGATTTACAAGTTTCCATGGCACAATTAATCATAAGATTGATTAATTCAGGTATCCACATATTAATTACCACTCATAGTGATTACATCCTAAAAGAAATAAACAATTGCATAATGTTATCTCATAAATTTAATGGAAAAAAGGAATTTATGAACAAACATAAGTACTCAGATTTTGATATCTTGGACAAAAATAAGATTTCTGTATATGTTAATGGAAATCATACAATGGATAAAGTCGAAATAGATAAATATGGAATCAAATACGAAAAATTGGATAGTTTTATATGCAAATTAAACAATAAAAGTTCATTATTAGTTGACTCTATAGAAAGTGAAGGGTAAAATGGCGTTTTCTTACCTGCAGAATATTTTATGCCCTAACAGAAAGTGTGGATGTGGAAATGATTGCTCTAAATTTGTATTAAAGGAATTAGATGGTAATTCTAAACTAAAGAAAATCGAGATTATTGGTGTTAAGGGTGATATTTTTTTATTTAAAATCGATTGTGAAAAGACCATCCAGATATTAAATAAATCTGAGATAGACGTAAACAAAACCTGTGATTATGCTATCTTTTATATGAAAAATAACAAATTATGTGCAACTCTATGTGAATTAAAATCAGATAATCCAAAAGCAAAAAAATACTTTTACCAATTAGCGATCTCTAAAGTAATAGTCGAAGCACTATTTGAAATTGTAAAAATGAAAAAAAAAGTAGGTGCTGGAAAGATTAGGCAAATACTATTATGTACAGATTATCCTAAAGCTAGGCTTACTAAAAATGGGATTCATAGGAACAACAATATACAATACAAAGAGATTACTATAGATAATCATAAGTTATGCTTCAATGTTATTGTTTGCAGAGACAAACAGCAATTTCACATAGATAAATTTATATAACTGAAATCCTAGTAATATACTTGTTCTTAATGTAAAACTGGAAAGAACGGAACCCCCTAGTCCTTCGGACATATAGACTCGCTTCGCTCGATTTATTGGGAACTCAAATTTTACTTTTCGGACGAAATTTTCCCATAATAAATCATGGGAAAAGAACTTAACAGGAATTCCGATGTTAAATCTAAATATTATTTCCTTGAAATCTCCAAATTCTTAGAATCACAAAAAACACATCTCTCCTCATTATGAATTGGATAGGTTTTCTTACAATCGCTGCATCTAATCTTCTTTATTTCATGCACTTTAAACAGCTTTCTTTTCTTCTTCAATAAAATAATGCACATCAAACCCATTCCTGCCCCATATTCAGTCAAATCCTTTCTTCTCTCTAAACTAAGACAATCCCTGTAAATATCCTCTAACTTGGCTCTTTCTCTCTTATCCATCTTTATTATAGTATATACCATAATATTATTGGATACTTATATATAAAGCTTTCGATAATATTGTAGCAAATACCATAATGACAAGAACAAAAAGAACAACAGATGAAATAAGAAAAAAGATGCTAGATGTATTGAGTAATGGCAAAGTTTATTCATTTTCTGCGTTAGAACGTAAAGTAAACACAAGTTCTCAATCAATAAGAGCAAACTGTAAGGCAATGGAAAAACTGAATTTTATTAAAATAATCCATATTCCTGCTGAAGAAAGTGGATCAGGCAGAGCATCTTATACTGTTAAAATCACAGATGAAGGTCTGAAATGGTTAGATAAGTTAAAGAAAATTTAATTCTTAATTAAAGAAACTTCCCCTCTAAACG
The DNA here is from genome assembly GCA_023131705.1 of Nanobdellota archaeon. Lineage (GTDB taxonomy): Archaea > Nanobdellota > Nanobdellia > Woesearchaeales > B3-WOES > JAGLZG01. The sequence continues at coordinate 1,189 of JAGLZG010000090.1, read as the reverse complement.
TTACATCCATATACCATATAGGTACTGGTACTTCTGTATATGTGGTATCTATAGATTCAAAAAAAGAAAGTTTTTTAAAGAATTAATAGAAATATAACTATAAATGATTTTATATAAGAGGTGAAAAAATGAAAAGATTATGTGCTATTCTGGTTCTGATGGTTTTAATGTTTGGAGTGTCTTCTGTATTTGCTCAGGACAGTCTTACTGAAGAGAAGGTTAGTGTATCTGGCGGAGGGGGTGGTGTTGCAGGATCATTGATAACTGTTGTTTCACCTTCAAATGCGGCTGGTGGAGGTATAGGTTTAGTAACTATTGAAGAAGATGTTGCAATATCTGGCGGTGCCGGCAGTGCAGTTTCACCTACACGGATGTGTGTTGTTAATGCTGAACTGATGGGAGAACTAGACAGATTAGTGGTTATGCTTAAAAAAGCCGAAGAAAGCAATGATAAACAATCAATAAAAGGAATAATGGAGAAAATCCGTACAATAAAAGAGGAAATAAGAAAAGACAGGGAAGAATGTGAACAGTCTCCAACCCAGACAGTTCAGGCAGTGTCAGAAAGAATAGTTAAAGCAATTCCAACAAGAGTTACATCAATTGAAGTCAGACCAGTCTACTTGGATAAATGCTCAGAGCTAAATGACTGGATAGAAAAGAAAAAACATTATGATATTTTATACTCTTTATCTGATGAGGAACTTAAAAATAAAGGTTACAGCATGGGGAAGGAAGAGATTAAGAAAATATTAGAAGAACTTGAAGAAGGAATTAAGAAAATCAGAGTAGAATGTGAAACCAGTACAAGTGGTGTAGTTTCTGCAGTAAGAGTTGGTGCAGTAAAGCCTATTGCCATAGCAAAACCTGTAATAGCAGTCTCTGGAAGGGAAATAACAGATTACTATAAGCTAAAGATCAGCAACATAATGGAAGAAACAAATACAGAACAGCAAATAAAAGAACTCAAAGGATTAAGAACTGAGATAGACAAACTGATAGAGGGACTAATAAAAAGCAAAGATGAGATTAAAACAGAGGATATCAGCGAACTTGTTACAGAAGTGAAGATAAGGCCAAATGAAATAATAGCTGATAATGTGGTCATAAGGACAACAGAGAAAAATATGCTCATAAAGATTAATAGAAAAAACCTGAGAATAAAACCAACAAAAACACAAGTGATTAT
>JAGLZG010000009.1 GCA_023131705.1 Nanobdellota archaeon | reverse complement strand
TGGAGTCAAAGAAACCAAAGAAGGTATTGTAGAAGTAGTAGAAAAACCTGAAGAGCAAGAAGGTGTAAACTATTACACTGATACTTTTGCTAAAATGAAAGAAGGAGGTATCTTTCAAAATGCAGAAGACTTACCTGAAGGAGAAGAGTTAACACAAGAAAAGTTCATTGAATTACAGGATAATGAAATAGAGTCAAGAGTGGATGAAGCTTTTGAGGGCTTCTTTTCTGAATTGGATGGAGATGCAGCAGCATTTCTAAAGCACAAAAAAGAAGGAGGAAGCACAGAAGATTTCTTTAAAGTCTATGGTAAAAATGTAGGCACTCCAACAGGAGACTTGGATGACGAAGCACATCAAGAGAAATTAGCCAGACATTATTATAAGAGTGTTGAAGGGGAAGACCTTGAAGACATTGATGATAAGATTGCATGGTTGAAGGAGAGTGGTAAGTTAGAGAAGTATGCACAGAAGTTTGACACCAAGCTTAAAGAACAAGAAAGTAAGGCTAAAGAAGATTTAAAGAAACAAACCCTTGCTGACACTAAAGCAAATGATGCAAGTAAAAAAGCTTTTGCAGACAGTGTTCAAGAAGCTCTTGATAATATAGAGCAAGTGGATAACTTTAAATTTACTCCTAAGAGTAAAAAGAGTTTATTCCCTTTTATCACTAAGCCCACTGTAAAGGTTGGAAAGAATAGATACATAACAGGAATGCAAAGCAAATTACAAACTGCTCTCAAGACACCTGAAAAAATGTTAATCTTGGCACAACTTTTAGAAAATGATTTTGACATTAGTAACATATTAGCAGATGCTAATACTAAGGTCACTAAGAAATTAAAGAGTGACATACAAAGACAGAAAAAAGGTGTTCAACCTAGAGGAACAGGAAGAGCAGGAAAGAAAAGAAGTTTATCAGAAATAGACTTTTAATATAGTTTAACTTAAAATAAATATTAATAATTATGGCTAAAGGAGTAGTAGGTAGTAAATTAATTACCAAGCAAATGCCTTGGCATGCAAACATGACTGAACTCAATCACTTGGGTAAAGCATTGATTGCAAAGCCAGACAAGTTTGAATCCAAGATTGGGCAGTTATTTACTGCTGAAAGGTATTCAGACAACCCTTTGACAGCAATGGCTCTCAAAGAAGGCAGACAAGAGAATACCAATTCTTCAGTGTGGGAATGGGATATGAGAGGTGCTAACACTAGACCACTTGTAGTTTTAGAGGACGTGAGTTCTGGGGAAGACTTCAAAGGTAAGTTTAAAGGCACATTCAAGTTAAAACTTGATGAAAATTGGTATGAACCAGGAGATGTTATTACTCCAGGAAGTACTAATAAAAAGTATCAGTGTAGAGTTCAAGAGGAAAGAGTTCCTCATGGAAAGGGTTTCATCTACACAATGAGATTAATGTCAGACAATCCACAAGCATTTGTTCCTGCACAGTATTTCAGACCAGGTACACAATGGGGGAAACTTTACTCTCAATATGCTGAAGCAGAAACTCAATCAGGTAGTACACAGTACAGCTTACCTGTTACTCTTTCTAACAGAATGTCAAGATTCCGTAAGAAATACAAAGTAACTGGTGATGCACATGATGAGGTTCTTGCAGTGAAAATTCCAGATTCTACAGGCACATACCATGACTCTTGGGTTAAGTATGCAGAGGTAGAGTACTGGCAACAATGGTACAGAGAATTAGAAAGAGGTTTCTGGTACTCAAGAAGTACTGACACTGTTCTTTCAGCCAATGGAAGACCTATTCGTACAGGACCAGGATTACAAGAGCAATTAGAAGATTCTCATGTTCAGAGATATTCTCACTTAACTGCAAGGTTAATTGAAGAGTACTTAATGGGTATATTCTATTCAAGAGTGAAACCTGGCTCACAAAGGAAAATCAAAGGGTATTCTGGTGAATACGGAATGATTAACTTCCACAGAGCAATTCAAGATTGGGCACAAAAGACTGGATTTATTCAGGTTGTGGACACTATGTTTATTCAAAAAGGTTCTTCTGAATATAATGAAAATTCATTATCTGCAGGATACCAATTCACTAAATATAGAATGGCTAATGGTGCAGAGTTAGAATTGATTCACAATCCTCTTTATGATGATAGAGAAATCAATTTTGAAATTGACCCTGTTACAGGTTATCCAATTGAGTCTCAAAGAATCACATTCTTAGATTTCTCTGGAGAAGGGAAAGCATCAAATGTGAGAATTGTTAACAAAAACAAATCATACAAATTAGGATATGTTGCAGGTTTATGTAACCCTTATGGTCCTAATGATGGTAAGTTAATGAGTCACTCTGGAAACTTCTATGAGATGCATGTTGAGAAACAAGCAGGTATGCATGTAGAAGACATCGGTAGATGTGGAGAATTAATCCTTTCTAGAAACTAAGGATTAATAAATAAAATGGGTATGTTGCTAGGTTTAGTTAACATGTAGGTAGCCAAGGGATTGAGTTCTCTTGGTTCTACAACCCCACCAGAGAAGGTGTAAAAATCAAATGTAAGTTCTTTAACATATAGTATAGTAAAACAAGTATTTAATAAAAGTATTAAACTAAAAGAAAAATTATGGCAATAGTAGAAATTAGACCATTAGATATACCTAAATGGCATGGCAAAAAAGGAGAAGAATCTTTTACGCAGGCACACACAATAGAATGTTTATATGACCCTATGACAGGGGGATATGCAACTGGTTTAACTGAAGGAGAAGAACAAAAGTATTCAAAAAAGTTAGGCGTAGACTTATCAAGAGTATTTAATCAAGATGAACCTCATCCATTTTGGAACAGTAAAATGGGGAGAGTGAAGCTGGAAAATGCAACAATGATTTTTGATGATACAAAGAACCTTGATTTTGTCAAAGTTAAATGGCTAAAAGCATCTAAGTATGTGGCAAATAGTCTAAAAGAATGGGAAGAGGGATTGTATCCTGAGGCAACACATGTGATTTATGATGAAACTCAAGAAGAGGACATCAAAGCATCAAAAGCCTTGAAGAAACAGGAAGCAGTAAAACTTTCATTAGAGTTAGACGCAGAAGCTCAGGCAAATATTGTACAAATATTAACTGAGAGAAGTGTAAAAGGGAGAAGTCCTAATTATTTAGTAGGTGAGATTGATGACCTTATCACTCATAGGGTGGATGATTTTATTAGAGAGGCTAAAAGAGACAAGAAAGACTTGCACATACAAGCAGCAGTCCTTGAAGCAATCTACAGAAACATCTTAACTAAAGAGGGAACATCAATTTTCTATCTAACAGATAAAATAGGATATGACTTTGAGTCTGCTGTTGAGTGGTTTACAGACCCACAAAATCAACAAATGAAAGTTAGTATATTAGGGAAACTTAATAGTTAATTTTTAAAAACAATTGAAGATGAATATAAAGGAGATGCATTATGACTTTAAGCAGAAGCTTAATAAGATTGATTCTCAACAATACAGGAATTTAAAAGTTCCTGAAATTGATTGGAAATTGAATGAGGCTATCTCCCTCTTTGTTAAAATTGTAGCAGAGCCTAAGTATGCAACAAAACTTGGGTTTGAGACTAGTCAGAGAGTGATAGATGATATTAGAACTCTTGTTATCAATTCAAAGACATTAATTGCAGGAGAGACAACACCACTAACTGCTATTTTTAAATTACCTGTTGATTATCAATATTATATAGGTTCAGATGAAGTAGTATTAAAAAGTGAAAGTTGTTCAGTCCTTGCAGATAAAGTTTTTGTTAGGCAACATGATGATAATTTTCAATCTAGTCCTTTTGATAGAAGCAACTTTCTTTGGAGAGAGGTTAATATTATCTTCATGAGTGATGGTGTAAAGGCTTACACATCAGGGGAATTTACTGTAGAGAGTTTTAAAATGAACTACATTAAACATCCTGCATCTGTTAATAACTCTCAGAGTTATCCAGGTGGTGAGTATAAGACTTTGAAAGGTATTACATTAAATAGTAATGTTGACTGTGATTTACCAGAGCACACTCATAGAGAAATTGTAGATTTGGCAGTATCCATAACTACAGGGGATTTACAAATTCCTGACTATCAAATAAAGAAAGACAAGTTGGCTCAAAATCAACTTGTTTAAAAACAAAGTTTAACAATTAAAATTTAAAGATTATGAAAAATAATGATGTATTCCAGGTGTTAGTTCCAA
>JAGLZG010000089.1 GCA_023131705.1 Nanobdellota archaeon | reverse complement strand
TCAAAACCAAGACTGAAAGATGGTTTTACAGAATACTTTCCAATAGCTGTTCCCTGTTCATTCCTTATAAACACAATAATATTTGAAAATGCTGTGCCAATTAGTTTATTGTCATAGATAGTAAACTCATAATTATCTTCAGGTATTTCTAAATCAATATCTTCAGGATAAGCTTCTAAATACTTATCAATATTTTCATTTAATATCAGCTTAAAATTCTTATTAAGTTCAGCAGGATAGCATTCTTTATCCTCTTTCTGCCAGAAATAATAACCAATATACTGCCCGCAATTACTTTGTTTATAATATCCTCCATTTTGCGCTAAATCATTGATAGATTGCCCAACAGCAAATTTTGCTGACTGGTCTATGTAAAAAAGGGCATTCTCTGCTTTTTTGCTGGCTTTAAGCAAATCCAAAGAGCTCTCCCCAATATAATTAACAGTTATCTCGCTTGATTTTTGTATGCTTAAAAAATAAAATGTGCTTAGAGCTATGAGAATTGCAGCAAGCAGGGGGTACAGCAGCATCATTGCTTTTTTATTCATTTTATCGTATTCTCCTCATTATTCTGACATTAAAAATCCTAAAATCCTCTTCTGGCAAAATAAAATCATGATAAACATTAGTGCATCCTCCATGATGTTGTTCGTCTCCAAAATTATAATATGGGTCTTCTTTTAACCTGTATGCATAAGGAACAATGCGGCACTTTTCATCAGAGAATATATTATCAAGATTTCCTTCAATTATATTCTGAAATATGTTCTGAAAATCCCTGTTGATATCCTTTGAATTTGTTGAGTAAACTATTAGATCAGCCATATTGCCTTTATTAGATTCCATTCTTAAAAAATTCACTATGCCCTGTTCTGAGTCTATTTCATTGATTTTATCCTTGACTAAATTATCTGCTTCTTTTTCTTTAGCAATATCTGTGTAAACAAAGAAAATTACAAATACCAAAGCCACAATTGTAACTAGCAGAGGCAGCCAGTCATCAACTATTCCTTTTTTACCTTTGATTTTGCACTTCAATTTTAAGTTCTCCATTATTTATTTTATTATCATAATAAACCAAAACCTTTTTTGTAAAATGCCTTTTAACAAAACTCTCCCAGTTCTTTGTATGAATCTCTTTTTTTACGCCTTGTTCTTTTATTTCCAGTGTTAATCTAAATGCCTTGGCATCATTGCTGTCAGCATTATAACAGGCATCAAGATTGTCCTGATTGAATCCATTAAAATCAATTATTCCAGAATAAGCCTTTGCATCATCCTCATAAGCAAAGCAACTGTCTAAAAACCTTCTTGAAAAAATATAATCCTCTAAACCATCCGGTATATTTGATTTATCTGCTGATTCAGATGATACCACCATTATAAACCCGATAAAAACAGCTGAAACTATGACTGCATACAATAGGTAAAAAACCATTTTCTCTGCTGCTATAACCCCTTTTTTTGATTTTCCCAAAGGAAAACTAAACCAGCCTTGTTTTTTTATGCTCATCTGAAAGATTGGTCTAAACCTCCTTTTATTGAATTTATTAAATCATTTTTTCTGTTGGTTATATCATTAAAGGCATCTTTATTATTCATATTTCCAATATCTAAAAATACTGACGGCTTGTTTTTGTCAAGAATATCAAACACATTGTTGCCTTTTGTTATTGGTATAAGCGCAATTCCATCTACCTCAAATTTATCTGAAATAGAGTTTAATATCTCGCATCCAATCTTCTTGCTTTCCTCTTTTTTTAATGAATCTATCAGATAATATGCCTTTGCATAATTTTTGTCAGCAGTGTAAGAACCAAGCTTGATTCCAATTATTATATCAGAATTCTCTACATCCTCTGTATCTATCTCTCTTTTTATGTCTTCATTCCTTGTTAATTTGGAATTTTTATAATATGCCCTAACACCCCCTGCTATGTTAAGAGTTAAATCCTCATCAATATCTTCTGCTTCAATAGGATCAAAAGCAATATTATCTGTTTTTTCAATCTTAACCAAAGGACAGGAAATCTTGTCTAAATTGATTTTTTTATCATCAACAACTATATCATTTCCTGATTTCCCTGCTAAAAGTTTTGTTGGTTTTTTAAATAATGGATTATTAATATTTACAGAAGCGACATAAGAATAATATGGCTTTGTAAAATCCGCCTCTGAAATATAAGCCATGACTTTGTTGTCTTTAACTTTTATAGTATATTTTCCTAATGCAGTATTGACAATATAAGCATTTCCGCTGACTGACTGTAAAGTGTTTATCTGGACTGCTAAATCCCTTGCAATTGTATGTTCATTGCTTATATCTCCCTCGCCATATCTTGTAGCAATATTTATTAATAAAGCTGCAACAAATACAGCCATGACTATCTCTATGATAAACCATAGTGTTAATTCTCCTCTTTTTTTCATGTCAAAAATCTTTGATTTTTGAGCATGTTGAAAATTTTTGATTTTCACCATATTACAATATACTAACAAAATTTGTTTATATGTTTTTTGTGTTAAGTTACTGGACCAAAATTCCCATCTTCTTTTAACTGGCTGCTTGGATTAAAGTTAGTCATATCTCCCTTATTTGAATGGTCTATTTTAACAAATTTGCCCCTTTTTACATAATCTATTAATCTGTTTTCAAAAGTATCAGCAGATTCTGTGGTGATTTTTGTAGAAAATTCTCCTTCCATTCCAAACTTATACTCATAATAATATTCCTCAAAAATATCTTTTTTATGGTCAATTATATAATAAAACCTATCGGCTACTCCATCTTCATGATAATAATCAACACCTATCAAATCATCAACAAAATAATGATATTCAAATTCATTATACTCAGCTTTTTCTCGCTTTTCTATCATTTCAGCTGTTATACAAGGTGATTTTTCACAAATATAAATTTTATCATTCTTTCTCTCTATGTAAATTGTTTTTAGTCTATCTTTATATTGTATTAAACCAAGATTTGTTGGTGCTTTTTTATCATTATAAATCATGAATCCATCATGATATAGTTGCCATGTTTTAATCTCTTTTACTTCTTTAGGTATATTTTTTGCAAAATCTAAATTTTCTGGTAATTCATTGCATATCATTTTTTTACACTCAAATGTGGGGGGAGAACGAATAAACTCCAATCCCTTCCTGCATAAACATAAACATGCTCTTCCTTCCATACAAAGATTTTCTGATTTTTCCATTTTTAAAAGAATCCCAGCATTTTCCTTAGGAGAGTTTTTAACTACGAACAAATCATTATCTTTACTAAAACCAACAATAGCAGTTCCTTTATCCATATACAAAGGTATGCTTTCTAACTCTCCTTCATCAACACTTTCAATTAAACCAGCAAATTTATTATAAGAATCCAGAGCCTGGTCACTTAATCTAAAAAATTGGGAAGCAAACAAGACAGTAGGAATAAATACAACCAAAGCTATAATTAACCCTACTAAAAACTCATAAGGATATGTTATTGCTTTTTTGTTTCCCAAAGGGAAATTGAAAAAATTTGATTTTTTCATATTCATATTTAACAACCACAATCCCTGTGTGGCACTTCTCCTTCTGCACAGCCTTTAATATCAACATCACTTCCGCTAGGGCTAGGGCAACAGCTGTCTATTGCATCAACAACTCCATCTTCATCCTTATCCTGTGTTAAACAATCTATCCTGCTTTCAGTTACTCCGCTGCTTTTTCCAAACTGCCTTGCAAACACACTTATCAACACAAAAAGTACAACAAGTAAAAGCACTGCAACTATAATGGTCTGCAAAGTCATCTCAACTCCTTTTTTATTTTTCCCTATATGGAAATTGGAAAAATTAAACTTTTTCACATTCATTTTTTAACCTCACATAAACTCATTTTCATTATTTCATCTTTACAGCTATTCCTAAAACCATCTTCATCAGCTTTACAACCTGGCAAATAACCTCGCTGGGTGGGTATAAAACAAATGTGCTTATCATCCGGTTTATACAACAATCCATGATAATGAATATGATAATCTTCATTATCCTCTTTATCTATTAGATAAGCTCTCTTTCTTAACCCAGTTCTCCCCCAGAAAAGAGAAGCATCAGATATAACTAAATTATTAGAAGTCTTTATTTTCAGATTATTTTTATAAGCATTATTTTTCTCTATATAATATTGCCAGAAATTAGAAGCTACATCTTCTCCATTCTGTATTCCAGCAACCAAACAAGGCTCTAAACCAATAATTTCTTTAGGATACATAACCTGCCCTTTACTATTCTCTAGTCTCATAAAAATATTATTGCCTACTTTTGATAATTTAATAAAAAAACCATTGGTCTTTTCAATAGTTGAATAAGTTATAATGCATTCATTATTGCTATATTCTTTGTTAAGTTTTTCATACAAATCATCATATTTTTGTTTTATATTATCAGGGACTCCTTCTTCAGGCTTGACTAATTTTTCTTTTTCCCTTAACTCTCCTAAAACCTTATCAGCTATCCAGTCTCCTGCATCAGCTGCTTTTTTTAATAATGCATTTGGACCAATGATTATACTGGATATAAAGATAATTAAAAATACACCTAATAATGTCATCAATACAATAGTCGTTAAAACCATTGCTCTTTTATTTGGTTTTTTGTGCATTTTTATTAAGTTTAATGAAAAATATTAAGGAGTATATCTGTTATTTTATTTCTTAACCCTGTGTACCAAAGCGCAACAAATATTAAAAAGACCAAGAGTATTATAAACCATATAATCTTGCTAAAAATTAGTTCAACTCCTTTTTTATTTTTCATGGGAAAATTGAAAAAACGTGGTTTTTTTGATATATTCATTTTCCAGCTATATCCTCAACTTTAACGCAGTATTTTGATAAATCATTTAGTTTATTTATAATAATATAGTTAGCATTTGGATTAAAGTCACCCACTAACACTTTAAACCATTTAGCATGTGGGCTAACTAAAGCTATGCCATATGTTTCTCCTGGCTCAAATTTTTCATTAGTTATGAATAGTCTGCCTTCACCCACATAAGATTGAATATAATCAATATAAGTTATAAAATTCTTCTTGTCTACACAACAGATCTGGTTTCTTCCGCACGACCAGGCAGGGTCTGAATAATACATTTTATCAGAAGAACATAAACCCCCTTCAACACATACTCCTCCTTTTTTCTCGCAAGCATATCTTTTATTCTTTGTCTCTTTAACCTCTACTTTGTATGGGTTAAGGCTCAGCCAGCTTAAAAGGTCTTCTCTTGATATATAATCCCCATACTTAAATTTTGAATTTGATTTTACAGAAATTGTATACTTAACAAAACAAGAATACCCTCCAAATATAAAATCATCAAATATATTTTTAGGGAGACCTTCTCCAAACATATACCATGTCTTTGTAATTAAATTTGATATGTCCCTTTTTATTTCCTCTTTTGAATCTCCCTTTTTTTCAGGCATTATTTTATCTTCTGTTTTGCATAATAAAGGTGGTCCACTCTTCTTTATTGTTCCCCCTAAGTATCTTAAAGCATATTTTTCCCTTGCCAAAACACTGCCTCTGCATATAGAGTCTGCTGTTGCGCCTTCTGCCTTGCTAAAAAAATGATTTATTATTCCAATTATAAGAAAAAGGGCAATTGTGATTATTACAATATTAACAATTGTAGATAATACCATTCCTTTCTTATCCCGGCATAAAAACATTTCCAAGCCTCCTTATGAACAAAAATAGTAAAATTGCGATTATTATGACTAGAATTATCTTTATTAAAAAACTATAAGGACCTCCTAACTGACCTCTTTTTAACATAAATCATTAATTAAAGAAATAGGTATATAAGTTTTTTGGTGGAGCTAAATTTTACAGCATTTATC
>JAGLZG010000088.1 GCA_023131705.1 Nanobdellota archaeon | reverse complement strand
TCCTCTTTAATCGTAATCGTGCTGATCATAGTCAATGTTTTCTTTATATTCTTGTTTTTCCTTAAATCTATTATAAATTTATTAAAGTCATTAATATCCCTGAATTTTAATTTTAAAATAAGGTCATATTCCCCTGTTACGCCAAAAACATCTTTTATGTTCTTATTTTTAAAAAAAGCCTTATCTAAATCCTGGGATGTTGTCAAAAACATAAAAACAATAAAGTTTTCACCGACAGCTTCATTATTAAGCTTTAGGGTAAATTTTTCAATTATATTCTCTTTTCTTAACTTATTTATCCTGTCATGTACAGTGCTGGGCCTTAGGTTTGTTTTTTTGGCTATCTCCCTTATGCTTAACCTGGAATTTTGTTTTAATGTCCCTATAATCCTTGTGTCTTTTTCTGTTATCATTGTGGTATTAGAGGCTCCCCAAACAATACAAGAAGTATTGATGCCAAATCTTAGCATGCAAATTTATTGGGGGTTTTGCAAGGGGAGCCTACTTGGCGATATAAATAAATAATGTTCAAACTTATATATAAATATTTCTATTTTATCCGGTTTTTATTTAAATTTTCGGACAAATTTAATTTTTTTAAACTAAATTTATATAAAGTGTTTTTAATTCTACTATAAAATAAAACAAATAATGGGGTGTTTTTAATGGACAAAGCAGATAACTATGAAGTAAAAGACATTAAATTAGCAGAGCAAGGTAAAATGAATATCGAGATAGCTGAGTCTCATATGGGTTCTTTATTAAAAATAAAAGAGAGATTTGAAAAAGAAAAGCCGCTAAAAGGGATAAGAGTGGGAATGGCTCTGCATATAACAAAAGAAACAGCTGTTTTGGTTAAAACCTTGATAGCAGGCGGTGCAGAGGTTGCCATTACAGGCTGTAATCCCCTGTCAACACAGGATGATGTTGCTGCATCTTTAGCAGAACAAGGGATTAAAGTCTGGGGTTATAAGGGGGAAAGCAATGAAGATTATTACAGATACCTGGCAAATGTAATTAATTTTAAGCCGCACATAACAATTGATGACGGTTGTGATTTAGTAACTGAAATCCACACAAAACATCCTGAATTAATTAAGGATATGATTGCTGGTTGTGAAGAAACAACAACAGGAGTAATAAGATTAAAAGCAATGAAAAGAGATAATGCCCTAAAATATCCAATAATTGCAGTTAATGATAATAAGACAAAACATTTGCTGGATAATTTTTATGGAACAGGACAAAGCACTACAGATGGTATAATAAGGGCAACAAATGTGCTGTTCGCAGGAAAAAATATTGTAGTAATAGGTTATGGTGACTGTGGAAAAGGGTTTGCAATGAGATGCAAAGGGCTTGGTGCAAATGTAATTGTAACAGAAGTGGATAATTTCTGTGCATTACAAGCTGCTTATGATGGATTCAAAGTTATGAAGATGGAAGATGCATGTAAGATGGGAGACATATTCTGCACGCTAACAGGAAACAAGCATGTTATAAGAACAGAGCACATGAAACAGATGAAGGCAGGTGCAATCCTGGCTAACTCAGGCCACTTTGATATTGAGATTAATGTCAGGGGATTAAAAGAAATATCTTCAGGTGAAAGAAGAGTAAGGCCTTTCCTTGATGAATACGTTGTTAACGGAAAAAAGATATTCCTTTGTGGGGAAGGAAGATTAGTCAACCTGGCAGCTGCAGAAGGCCATCCAAGCGAGGTTATGTCAACATCATTTGCAGGGCAGGCATTGGCAGTGGAATACGCTGTTAAAAACAAAGAAAACCTTCCAATAGATGTTATATTGCTTCCAGAAGAGATTGATGATGATATATCAAAACTGCAGTTAGAGGCAATGAATATTGAAATAGACAAACTTACAGAAGAACAAAAAAAGTATATTTCATCGTGGAAAGAAGGCACTTAGATAAATTTCTTCTTTTTTCTTTTTATCATAAAAAATGAGATAATTGAAGTTATAATAAGAAACATAACAATGCTTGCAAATACAGGTTTATCAGTTAAAATATCTTTTCCTGCTATTATCAATGCTGTGGTTATTTTATTAAGAGGGGACCTTTTGTCCTCTATTAATGTGCTTGTAGTAAGTGATATATTTTCATCGCCCACAGCAACTTCAATTGAATAGTTGTCTGTTGGAACTCCTTTTGAAAGGTCTACTATCATAAATTCACTAGGATTAAGCTTTACTCTTTTATCCAGAATATAACTTTTCTCTTCTCCAAAAAGATTTACATTCAAAACATCATCATACCTTACATTGCCAATATTTTTTATATTGACTAGCTCCCCCCACAAGTTAATATCCAGCTTTTTTACTTCCTCTATGAAAATAGTTTCCTCTGTTTCAAGGTCATCATAGGTTACTTTAATGCTATACTCTCCTGGCTCTGCATATTCCAAAAATGTATATCTTGCCTTTTCACGAGATTCAACATATTCAGAAAATAGCTCATCACTTCCTTTAAATATCTGTACTAGAACATCCTCCTCCAGAACAGCTTCATCTGCCTGATCATAAATAACTGGTTTTATTTCAATGGTCTCTTTTGGCTTAAATGAATTTTTATTTAATTCCAAATTGATTTTTGAAATTTCTGGTTTAACCATGATATTGATTGATTTATCTCCATTATTGCCAAAAGAATCTTTTGCTTCTAAAAAAAGCGTATGTTCTCCTGATGCAATAACATCGCTTATCTTTAATTCTTTACTGAATTCCCCATCTCTAACAACAAGTTCTTCTTTTGTGCCATCAAAAGATATAACAGCAGAAAGTGCATCAGAATTATCAAAGCTTGCGTCTATTTTCCCATTAACAGATATAGCTTCTCCTGGCAGAACTAAATCTTCACTAACATCTGATTGTATGGCTAATTTATCTGTAACCTCAAATCTGGTTGAATCAAATTTTTCAAAGATTTCTTTATCTAAAGATTCAAGAGAAACTATTAACCTGCAATTTCCTCCCATTCTGTCATTTGGTTTTATTTTAGGGGGTTCAATAGTCATCTTTTCATCTTGTTTTGCATCGATTAGAGTTACAAAATAATCAATATTAAAATTATCGCAAAAAAGGGTAAGTTTAAACAGACCGCTGAAATCTTCATTAACATTAACATCAAAAGAAGATCTTACAGAATCCCCTAAATTGTATTTTTCTTTGAAGTTGGTTGTTAAGTTTATATCTGCAAATGCAGATGGGATTAACAATATTGATAAAAGAGCTGTAAAATATAGCTTATTTTTCATAATATAAAGGATAATAAAAGATTATATTTAAATATTGCCAAATTTAGGGGCAATTGCTCCTCAGTTTGGTAGGAAGGAACATAAACTTTATATACTTCTTTTTTTGTTTTATTAAGTATGGCTAAAAGAGGGTATAAACCATCTAAAGTAGAGAAGATTGAAAGAACAATAAAAAAGGATATTGAAAAAGTAGGAGATGGTGTTGACAAAGAACTTGAAAAAGTAGAAAATCTTGTAAAAAAAGAGCTTAAAAAACCATCAACAATTGATTTCTTTATAACATATGGGTGGGCAATACTCGTTATAATAATTGGGATAAGTGCTTTTTTCTGGTGGCAGTTCTTTGATATAGATAGAGAAAGCTGTGAATTTACAGAGGGTTCTGGATTGTTATGTGAAGACTTTGATGTAACAAATGAATCTGTAAGATTAGCAATAAGGAATCTAAACAACAAAACAGTAAAAATAGAGGAGATAAAAATAAATTCCTGTTTTATAAATCCAAATATAGATATGGGTGTTGACAGTAAAAATGTTTTTACAATAGGGTGCAATCTAAGCTCCGGAAGATTTAGAAAAAAAGCTGTTATAACATACACAATAGATGATTTTCAAAAACATGCTGTTGCTAAACTGGCAAAAGTTGTTCCATGAGAAAACCAATAGTTTCCGGGCAGTTCTATGAATCTGATTTTAATGAGCTGACAAAGCAGATAGAATCCTGCTTTAAGCATAATCTGGGGCCTGCAGAGCTTCCTCTAAAAAGAAAAGATAAAGAGATAATTGGTGTTATAGCTCCTCATGCTGGATATGCTTTTTCAGGACCATGTGCTGCATGGTCTTACAAAGAGATAGCTGAAAACAGGTTTCCTGACTTATACATCATAATTGGATTAAGCCATTCCGGTTTTAGTTCTGGAATCAGCATTGATGACTGGGAAACTCCTATTGGCATAGTAAAAACAGACAGGAATTTTGGCAGGAAACTTTCAGAAATATCAAATCTGCCTATAGATGAAGATATTCATAAGCAAGAGCATAGCATAGAGGTTCAACTGCCTTTCCTGCAGTTTGCAAGCAGGGACAAGCTAAAAGATTTGAGAATACTGCCAGTAATAATAAGCCCGGATGTTAATTATAAAGAGGTAGCGCTGCATATTAAAAAAACAATAGAAGCAACAAAAAAGAGGGTTGTGCTGATAGCCTCTTCTGACTTTACGCATTTTGGATATAACTATGGATATGTGCCTTTTAA
>JAGLZG010000087.1 GCA_023131705.1 Nanobdellota archaeon | reverse complement strand
TGGGAGATATACAACAAACCAGGGAATGGCTCATCCTCTAAAACATTTATTCCTATATCACTCTATGATCCTATTGATAAAAAATACTCTTTTGGAATATTAGAAGTAATATACTATCCAAGGGCTTAAAAATGAACAAGTCAAAAAAACAAAGTTTTTTCAATTTTCCCCTGGGAAAAAGAAAAGCGCAGATGGAGATAATAGGACTTACAATTATTGTTATTTTGATAGCAATTGGGCTGCTATTTGCTGTTAGGTTTATCATATTTAAGCAGCCCGAATCATATAAAAAGGATTATGTACATTCACAAATGGCTGCTAATATGTTAAACACTTTGCTAAATACAAATACAGATTGCCATGATGTTTCTATTACTGAACTGCTTCAAGATGCTGCAAGAATAGTTAAAAATATTAATTGTGACGGGCAAACTTCAAAAAAATTTGTTGATCCACTAATTGAAAATCTGTTAAACAGCAGTTTAGGAGAATGGAAAAAAAGTTACTATTTTAAAGCAGAAGTTAGTAAGGACATAATAGTTGAGAAAAGCAGGGGCAATTGCGGTCCTGATTACCCTAATGTTGAAAAAGAGCGTAAACATAATTTTATACCTACTGATGCCGGTGTTATGAGTGTAATACTTGATATTTGCAGTTAACTGAGCACGTTTGGAAATTTTCTTAAAATTTCCAAAAGTTTTATATATATGGTTATTAAAATAAAGATATAAATCAAAGAGGTGTTTATCATGAATGTAAAAAAACAGGGTTTTTTCAATTTCCCTTTGGGAAAGAAAAAAGCACAGGGTTTGAGCCTTAACACAATTATAATAGCTGCTTTAGCTTTGTTAGTTCTTGTAATATTAGCAATTATATTTACAGGAAGAGCAGGGATGTTCAGGAGAGAATCCGGCAAGTGCGAGGCTTTTGGAGGAACATGTTCAAGAACAGGATGCACTGGTGAGTATGAAAAACAGGTTGGATATGACTGTGATTTAGATGGAGATGGAACCTATAATGAAGGCAAGGCAATAGATGGTGTCTGCTGCGTATCAGTATAATCTTTTTTTTTAATATGAAATCCAAAGCACAAGGCTTAAGTTTGAATACAATTATAATAGCTGCTTTGGTTTTAATAGTTCTTGTGGTTTTAGTTATTATTTTTTCTGGAAGAATGGGTAGGTTTGGGAAAACACTGACTGAAGCAGAAGACACAGAAGACCTTTGCATCTATAAAGGGGGAGTATGCAAAGAATCCTGCCCTGCTGATGAGCTTATATATGGTGATTTTAGAGACTGCACCGGAACTAAGGATAAATGCTGTAAAATTTAGCTCC
>JAGLZG010000086.1 GCA_023131705.1 Nanobdellota archaeon | reverse complement strand
ATATCTGTAAAATTTGTAAACAAAGGCAGCTCTGATATAAAATTTGTATATGCAACACTTCAAAATTCAAAAGAATACGAAATAGTATCTCCTGCAGGTGTTTATGTTGGAAATATTGACTCAGATGACTATGAAACAGCAGAATACACTATTTATGTAAAAAGAACAAGGAAAAAATCACTTGCCTTGCCTTTGTTAATTGAATACAGGGATGCAAACAACAAGCTGTATACTGAAAACATGAACATAAATCTAAAACTCTACTCAGCATCACAGGCAAAAAGATATGGGCTGATAAAAAGCAATAAAGCAATTGGCTTCTTTATCACAGTGATAATAGTTGCTGCTGGAATCTTCTTTTACAGAAAATACAAAAAGAAAAAAGCTAAAAGATGATAAAAGATTATTTTATTTTTTCCTTGAAAAGTATAAGAAGCAGGAAGCTAAGGGCATGGCTTACTATGCTTGGTATATTTATAGGCATAGCTGCTGTTGTTTCTTTAATTTCTTTAGGAGAGGGGTTAAGAATGGCTGTTAGCTCTCAATTTGGTTTTTTAGGGGCAGATCTTATTATGGTAAGAACTGGTGCTGGAAATGTCCCTCCAGGAACAACCATTGTAGAAAAACCATTTACAAAAAGCAATGTAGGGCAGATAGAGAACATACATGGTGTTAGGATGGCTGCAGGAAGAATCGCAAACCAGATAAAAGTTGAATATAATGATAAGGTTTCTTTTTCTCTGGCAACAAGCATGCCTGGTGGTGAAGACAGAAAAGATATAGAAGAAGCAATAGGCTATGAAGTTGAAAAAGGAAGGATGTTGGATGATGGTGATAAATATATGACAGTAATTGGTTCATCTCTTGCTGATAAAAAAACATTTGGCAAAGAAGTAATACCTGGAAGTAAGATAGAATTAGAAGGTAAGGGGTTTAAGGTTGTTGGTATATTGGAGAAAAAAGGAAACTTCATACTTGACTCTTCTGTATTGCTAAATGAAGATGCACAAAGAGAATTATTTGATGAATCTGCTGATGAGTATGATATGATGGGGATAAGGGTTATGGAAGGGGCAGACATAGAAAAGGTAAAAGAGGATATTGAAAAATTATTAAGAAAAAAAAGAGATGTAGAAGAAGGAGAAGAGGATTTTAGTGTTGAAACTGCTCAGAATATTGTGGAAAATCTGAATAATATTTTATTGGCAGTAAATATTTTTGTCTGGATTATTGCAGGTATAAGCCTTGTTGTAGGTGGTATTGGAATAATGAATACAATGTACACTAGTGTATTAGAAAGAACAAAGGAAATAGGAATAATGAAATCTATTGGGGCAAGAAACAGCACTATATTTACATTGTTTTTTATTGAATCTGGATTTTTGGGCTCTGTAGGGGGGATTGTAGGGATATTATTGGGTGTGTTTTTTGCAGTAAGCTTAGCTGCAATAGGAAGAGCTGCTTTAGGTGTTGATCTGATATCTGCTCATTTTAGCGCTACTCTTATTTTAGGAGCCCTGCTTTTTTCATTTATTGTAGGCACTGTTTTTGGGGTGTTGCCTGCTTACAGGGCATCTAAGCTTAATCCAGTAGATGCACTTAGGTATTCGAAATGAAATACTTAAAAATCCTTGATTTTTGGTATCTTAGAAATCTTCGATTTCAAAGACATTTCGAAATACTCAAACAAAGTTTGAGATTTACAAAATGAACATTGATTTAATAAAATACTCATTGAAGAATTTAGTAAAAAGAAAAATGAGGAGCTGGCTTACTGTTCTCTCTATTTTGATAGGTATAATGGCTGTATTTGCATTAGTAAGTTTTGGCCAGGGTATTGGAAAGCTCACACAGGATATGTTTGAAGAAATGGGAACTGACAAGTTAATGATGGTGACAAAAGGCATGGGTATTCCTGGAATGGGAAGTATAAAATTCTCTGAGGAGGATATGGATTTTATAAAGAAAATTAAAGGAGTTAGTGAAATAACAGGGTGGA
>JAGLZG010000085.1 GCA_023131705.1 Nanobdellota archaeon | reverse complement strand
TTTGATACAACTTTAAGAGATGGTGAACAAGCCACCCAAGGATTTATTCATGGAAAAGATTCTAAAATAGAAATGGCTCATAAATTAGCAGAACTAGGGGTAGACACAATTGAGGCTGGGTTCCCCGTTAGTTCTCCAGAAGATTTTGAATCTGTTTCGGAAATAGCAAGATGTGTGAGAGGACCATATATAGGGGGATTGGCCAGGACAACTTCAAAAGATATAGAGTATGCTTGGGGAGCTATAAAACATAATCCAAAACCAACATTACATGTTTTTACATATATGGTTAACAAAGATGCTTTAGATTCTTATGATAAAACTCATCAAGAAATTACAGAAGAATCTGTTGTGGGAGTTTCATTGGCCAGGAAACATGTTGGGAAAAAAGGGAGGGTTGAATTTTCAGCCCAAAACCTTATTTTTGCAGTATTAGAAGCGTTAAAAAATGATAATGAAGAGTCATTAGGGTTTTTAACAGATTTGTATTCAGAAGTTATAAAGGCTGGTGCAGATGTTGTGAATCTTCCAGACACAGAAGGGAGGGTAATGCCTTATCAAATGGGGCAGGCAGTTGGATATATAGTAAAGAATGTTAAGGGTATTGAAAATGCAATTGTAAGCATTCACTGCCATAATGATTTAGGTATGGCTGTAGCCAATAGTCTTGCAGCAATAAAAGCCGGAGCAATACAAATAGAATCTACTGTAAATGGTATTGGTGAAAGAGCTGGAAATGCTGCGTTAGAAGAAGTTGTTATGGGTATCTGGACTCATAGGCAGGATATTAAATCTTATACAGGTATAGATACAAAACAGCTAAATGAGGTTAGCAGGGTTGTTTCATACCATACTTGTTGGGATGTTCAGCCTAATAAAGCAATAATAGGTTCAAATGCATTAAGGCATAGTTCTGGAATTCATCAGGATGGTAATATTAAGGGAAAGAAAAAAGGCAGAAAAGTCTATGAGGTATTTGGTGCAGAGACTGTTGGGTGGATTGGGGAATCAAATCAATTAACTGCAAGATCTGGTAAAAGAGGAGTACATTCTCGTTTAGAGAGATTAGGTTATGATATCTCTATTGACGAAGTTGAATCAAAAGTCATGCCTGTCTATACAAGAATTGCTGATGAAAAGAGAGTTCTTGATAACATTGATTTGAGGGTTATTATGAGTGAAGTTTATCCACAAGATGAAAAAATAAAGTATATAACACATGCTTTATTAAAAGAGCTAAGTGATGAAGAATGCCATGGAAGAGTAAAATTGGCTATTAATAATAATGAACAAGTGAGCAAATGGATTATTAAAAAAGGGGAAGTTGATGCATTATGTACTGCAGTTGATTCTCTTGTTCCATCAAAACCAATACCTGTTTTAGTGTATTATGATGTAAAAAATGTTGGAAAGAGACATTCAGCTGAGGCAGAAGTTACAATTGTACTCAGCAAAAATGGGACAAACAAAGAAGAATTGGACAGAAATGCACATTTAAGTAAACCACTCTATGTCGGAAGAGCAAGGCATTACGATGTACCAACAGCATCAGCAATGGCTTATGTTAAAGCGTTAAATAACTACCAGAATTCA
Source organism: Nanobdellota archaeon (assembly GCA_023131705.1). GTDB lineage: Archaea > Nanobdellota > Nanobdellia > Woesearchaeales > B3-WOES > JAGLZG01. The sequence goes on along the minus strand of JAGLZG010000085.1, from coordinate 11,822 downwards.
TTAAATCAAAAACCAAAGGAAAAATAAAGATTTTTCAGGGTATTTGCAAGAGGTTCTCTTGCAAAACCTTTATAAACTTTTGATTACAACTCTAAACTATGGCAGATTTCAATAAAATAGCATCTAAATGGCAGAAAAGATGGGAATCTTCAAAGATATTCAAGGTAAAGGAAGATTCTAAGAAGAAAAAATTCTATGTTTTAGAGATGTATCCCTATCCTTCTGCAAGTTACCTGCACATGGGGCATATAAGGAATTATACGATTGGAGATGTTTATGCAAGGTTCAAGAGAATGAAAGGATTTAATGTCCTTTATCCAATGGGGTATGACAGCTTTGGGCTGCCTGCAGAAACAGCTGCGAAAAAAGAAGGGATTCATCCTAAAAAATATGCTGAGACATCAATCAAAAAAATAATGGAGTATCAGAAAGCCCTTGGGAACAGCTATGACTGGGACAGGATTCTTGCAAGCCATGATCCTGATTATTACAGATGGAACCAGCTCTTTTTTTTGAAGCTTTATGAAAAAGGGCTTGCATACAGAAAAAAAGCGCCTGTTAACTGGTGCAATAAATGTGAATCAGTTCTTGCTAATGAAGAGGCAGAAGGCGGAAAATGCTGGAGATGCGGGAAGGAGGTTGTTCAAAAAGATTTAGAGCAGTGGTTCTTTAAAATAATAGATTATGCAGACAGGCTTTTGAAGGATTTGGATAAAATTGAGTGGCCTGATAAAATAAAGACTATGCAGAAGAACTGGATAGGAAAAAGCAAAGGAACAATAATTGATTTTGAAATAGAAAATTCAGATAAAAAATTTTCAGTGTTTACAACAAGACCAGATACTTTTTTTGGAATTACTTTCCTGGTTTATGCTCCTGAACATCCTGATGTTATGGAGTTAGTTAAGGGCACTAAATATGAAAAACAGGTTAAGGAATTTGTTAAGAAAGTTGTTTTAGAAGACAGATTTACAAGAACAGCCGAAAATAAAGAGAAACATGGGATGTTTATAGGGAAATACGCAATAAATCCCATAACAAAGGAAAAGATACCAATCTATATTGCTAATTTTGTTTTATATGAATATGGAACAGGAGCTATAATAGCCGTGCCTGCACATGACCAGAGGGATTTTGAGTTTGCAAAGAAATACAAGATTCCAATCAAAGTTGTAATCAATCCTCCTGATTATGAGCTTAATGCAGAGAAGATGAACAGGGCTTTTATTGGCGATGGGATAATGGTTAATTCAGCTGATTTTAACGGCATGAACAACAGAGAGGCGATTCCAGAGATTACTAAATTCTTTGAGAAAAACAAATGCGGAAAAGCAACAACCCAATATAAGATAAGAGATTGGTTGATTTCAAGACAGAGATATTGGGGAACACCCATTCCTGTTATTCATTGCGAGAAATGCGGAGTTATTCCTGTGCCTGAAAAAGATTTGCCTGTTTTGCTTCCTGAAAAAGTTGATTTCAAAACTAAAGTTAATCCTTTATTGAGCAATAACAGCTTTGTTAATGTAAAATGCCCTAAATGCAAAGGGAAAGCTAAGAGAGAAACAGATACAATGGGAGGTTTTGTTGATTCTTCATGGTATTTTTTAAGATATTGTGACTCTCAAAACAAGAAAAAACCATTTGACAGCAATAAAGTAAATTACTGGATGCCTGTTGACCAATATGTTGGAGGCGCAGAGCATGCTGTTATGCATCTTATCTATGCAAGGTTCTTTGTAAAAGCACTAAAAGATCTGGGATTTGTCAAATTTGATGAACCATTCAAAAAACTGTTTAACCAGGGCATTGTCTATAAAGATGGGGCTAAGATGTCAAAATCAAAAGGGAACGTTGTATTCCAGACAGAGATATCAGACAAGTATGGCATTGATACTGCAAGATTATTCTTAATGTTTGTTTCATCTCCTGACAAGCAGATGGAATGGGATGACAAAGGAGTTGAGGGAAGTTATAGGTTTTTGAACAGACTGGTCAATATTGTTGAGAATAAAAAAATTGTTAAAGATGTTATAAAAAATCAGGAAAGCAAGGTTAACAAGACAATAAAAGAGGTAACTGGAAATATTGATAACTTTGGATATAATATAGCTTTAATCTCAATAATGGAGCTTACAAATTATCTTGGTGGACAGGATAAAATAAATAAAAGTGTTGTTGAGAAATTATTATTGCTTTTATCACCTTTCACACCCCACATATGCGAGGAGTTGTGGGAGAAATTGGGAAATAAATCATTTATTTCTTTAGAGAAATGGCCTGGTTATGATGAGAAAAAGATTGATTTGAAGATAGAGGCAAGCGAAGAAGCTGTTTCCGGAATAGTTTCAGATATAAACAGTGTTTTAAAGTTGGCTAAGATAGAGAAGCCTGAAAAGATAACATTGTTTGTGGCTGAAAAATGGAAATATGATTTTTTTAAGAAAGTTAAAAAAGCTATATCAAAAACAAGAAATATTGGGGAAATAATAAAATTAACAATGGATAAAGAGCATGGAAAAGAAATATCCCGGTTAGTTCCAAGGCTTGTGAAGGATGAAAGCAGGATACCTAATGTTATTCTTGAGCAAAACACAGAGTTAAAAAGCTTTGATGAGAATAAGATTTTTATAAAGAAGCAGTTTAATTGCGAGATTGAAGTTGTTAAAGCAGAAGACAGCAAAGAAGAGAAAGCTAAACAGGCAATACCATCAAAGCCTGCTATTTTAGTTTGTTAATTTTTCTTAAAAACACAATTCCTATAATTATTAATACTAAACTCATATACTGCCATATAGAAAGTCCAAAATAAGTTAGGTCTTGCCTGAAGAAATCTGTTATAAATCTGAATAAACCATAGCCTATCAAGAAGTTTGCAAATACTATTCCTGGTTTTTTTGTTTTTTTCCAGGTAAATAACAATATTCCAAATAATATGAAATGAGAGAGAGAAGCATATAACTGATAAGGGTGCCTGCATATATTATCTACTTTCTGAAAAACAACGCACCAGTTTAAGTTAGAGGGAGTTCCAACTATTTCGCTGTTTATGTAGTTAGCAATTCTTCCAAGAGCAAGCGCAAAAATACCGACTATGACACTAATATCTGCGAATCTTTTCCATTCCAACATTGTTTTTTTTATATACAAATATAAAGCAATAAAACCTCCAAGCAATCCACCAAAAAAGGACATCCCTCCATGCCATAACATAAATAATTCAAGAGGGTTTTTAAGGAACATCAGGGGGTCTGAAAAAATAAGATGAAAAAATCTTGCACCAATTATTAATCCTATTATTAGCCATAGCAGTAAAGAGTCAATCTGCTCTCTTTTTATTTTTAATTTCTTTCTTTTTTTAATTAAGGTAATGTATAGTAATATAAATCCAAGAACATAGACAATACCATAGTACCTTATCTCAAGAAAACCTATTTTCAGCAAAACAGGATTAATGTTGTTTATGAACATAATTTTGTATAAACATAACTGGTTTATAAAATTTGTTAAATAAAGTAAGTGTTTAGCTTTGCTAAACACTTTTATCCTCCCCATTTGTGATATACAACGTGAGTGTCCCGCCCCGACAAAAAATAAATTATAATACAACCAATTAAATAAGTGGCATTAGAACTATCAAAAGATAGATTTCTATAATCAGGGTAATTATGTTAATTATAACACCAACTATGGCTGTTTTTGTAATAAAGGATTTCCTTTGCATAAAATAAAAAAATATTCCCAGCAATGTAAGAACAAAAGGGATAATCATTGATAGTAATACCCTTTTATAGATAGTGGGTGTTAGCGGGAGCAACAATACTGTAAAAATAATTGATAATGCTATTAAAGCAATCATTCCCATTATTAAGCTTAGTATTCCAAATCCGATAATGAACATATTAATATTTAGGATTGCTTTGTATATAAAGTTTTCTTTTGTGTGGATTGTGATTTGTTTGGTTGGATTTAATATCGGTCCTTGTTAAATTTTATTTCTCGGGGCCTTTAAAAAGTAATATTTATATAGAATCTAACCATATTTAGTTGAAGGGTGATAATATGTTAAAAAATTTGATTTTAATTATTGTTTCATTAATAATATTGAGTGGTTGTACTAAAATACATCCTCACCAAGATAAAATTGATTTGGTAAGTAAGGAAATATTAATGAGTGACGCTTGTGCTGTTGAATCTGATGGGGTATGTATCAAACATAAAGAAATTAAGATGGACTATTGGGAAGTAGAATCTTATGGAAAAGGGTATAAGGTAACAGCTAGAAGTTATGATGAATCTAGACCTTCTGGAATGAAAATTGGAAAACCCATTTGGTATTTTGAAGACAATAAGATTTACTGGGTTAATGGTGTTGCTGATAGAATTTCTTCAATAATGGTTGAAGAAGCTCCGGAAGAGATTCAGGATGCAATATTATTAGAAAATGCAAAATGACATCTGAACAAAACCAGAAAGAAGATGCAGAATTACTGAAAAGATTTGAAGAAATTATTAATTCTCAATTAATTATTAAATTCCAAAATATAATTGATCTCTTGTATGAAGGTCTTGGAGACAAAATTTACAATGATACCAAGAATAACAACCATCATATACTCAATATATTAAGAAGCTTTGCGAGAAACCATCCTAAAGAAACTATATTTATTTGGCAACAGATTTATCAATATTTATCTGAAAAAGAGTTAGTGAATAATGAAAGACTGGAGATGGCAACCCTCTATTTCTGGTTTGGAGATACTTTATTTTACGACTTGAAGAAAAAAGGGTATGGCAAATATTATCTTAAAGCTTATGTTGAAGATATCGGTTTCCATGACAACTTCAAACACGCTGGTGCAAGCGAGGCTCTCAAGTTCCGTTGTTATCTTGGCGAAAAGGGTTTGGACATTGTGGATAAGGAACTTCTTAAGATAACAAAAAAGAAAAAGATGGAAGAATTAAAAGAGTATATAAAATCAACCACAAGAGGAGAATTTGAAAGATTAGTAGTACAACTTGAAAACATTATATCACTAGAGTCAAATGAAGATTTCTTTCTTCCAATTTCTTCCTTAAAAGAAGTAATAAAAAAAATTGAGCCGCTAATAAAAACAAAAGACAACCAAAAAAGTGCTAAATTATTGGAATTTTTATGTCAAGTTTTGTTTGGGTCAATTAGGGGATTTAGATACAAATTTGATGAAAGGTCTTTATTATTTCAAATAGATGGATTGATATCCAATTCTTCAAATCACCCTTTTTTAATGGAATTAGGAAAGATTATAACTATTGAAGCAAAACAATATTTCCATGAGAATGAAGTTAGCAGAAATAATATTGATATTCTATTTATGAATATGACTAGAGTGAACGCTTCTTCTGCGTTTTTAGTCTCGAGTGGACAATTATCTGATCCTGCAAAAGACGAAATTTACCATACTTATTTAAGGACAGGCAAATTGATCATTTTCTTATCATTTAATGATATTAAGGATTTAGCAGAGAATAAAGTGTTATTTCCAGTATTGATTTCTCAGAAAATTTCTGATATTAAATCCAAAAGAAAAATTAATTAATCTTTCCTGTTTGTATTATCTCTTCCATAACTCCTTAATGGTTTAATCATTTAGTTAAGCCCCCATTCTATTAATAATAACATTAAGTGCGTAGTACCTTCTTGAGTGTGTCCCTTTCAGTTTTTAGAAAATCCCCCTCTTTTTTTAATAAATAGTAATTCAAAAATTGTAACTAACCCCCATCAAACAAAATCTTATTTAGTTTAATCTAGAATAATAAAGCGGAGGCATGTCTGAAAATTGATAATAGCCATATTCACAGGGGAACCCCAACTTCTCCTCTATCCCGCTACCCTATGAGCATCCATCTAAATAGTTAGAGCTGCTTCCGTCAGGATCTGACTCGGTTCCTAAATAAACAAATCCCACAGGACAGGATTTCATTGTCCAAATTGGGACCCATAAACATAACCAAAACCTTTCTCCAGACTTCGACCCCATCTAAAGCGTATTTATGGTTACAGGAGAGCGCTAACCTCCCAGCCTAGCCTCCATTAGCTACTAATGAATTTTCTTTTTTAAAGATTTCTATTTTAACTTTAAAAACCAAAAAAACCAAAACATTTATTAACATATATTTCCATTAGACTTATTAGGGGGAAATAATGACAGACTCTATTATATTTTTAGGAACAGGCGGAGATGAGTTCACAGTAAGCAAGCAGATGATAGGTTCTGGCGGCATAATTGTCAAGGCAGAGGGCTATCAGTTTCATATTGACCCAGGACCTGGTGCTTTAACAAGAGCAGCAATGTATGATGTTAATTTAAGGGAAAATACAGCTGTATTAGTGAGTCATGCCCATCTGAACCATTGCAATGATGTTAATGCTGTTTTATCTGCCATGAGCCATAATGGGCTGGATGTTAAGGGTGTTTTGATTGCAAATAATACTTTTATTAATGGGGATGAAAAGACAAAACCTTATCTTACCGATTTTCACAATAAATGCGTTGAAAGGGTTATTGTTGCCAATTCTGCCCAGAAGATAGGGATAGAGAATGTGGAGATACATATACTAAAGGCAAAACATACTGATCCAAAAACAGTTGGCTTTAAATTTATAACACCCAAATTCACTTTGAGCTATTCATCAGATACAAGATATGTTGCAGAGCTTGTTGAGGAATACAAGGATTCTGACATCTTAATCCTGAATATAGTAGAGCCTTTTGATAAAAAACAGGAATTTAATTTAAGCGCTGATGATGCTGTCAATATCATATCAAGAGTTAAGCCAAAACTGGCAATTATAACACATTTTGGAAAGAATATGATTGAGGCAGACCCTATGTATATAGCAAGAGAGATACAAAAGAGAACCAGTGTACAGGTAATAGCTGCAAAAGACGGCCTTTCTATCAGCCCTGTTTCTTATGCGCCTTCTGTAAGACAGAAAAAACTTGATAATTTTGAAGGGCATGGTGTTGATGTGGAAGAATAATCATTTTTTAATTCTTTTAAACAAAAACATTAATCAACAACAAAATACCATAACCTACTAAACATCCTATTGTTAGGAATGGCATTGCAGGATAGAATTTGTTTTCTTTTCCTTTTACAAACAGCAATAATAAAGCAATAGCTGTTACAAATGGTATAATCAATGTTTTTAGGAATGCTATTATGAAAATATTTTCAAGCATCAATGTTTTCATTACAACACCTGCGAATAACAAAGGAAAAGCAATATCCCCTCCGCCAAGGATAGCTGTTTTTACACCTTTGAAAACAACCTTTCCCTGTTTTTTTATTTTTTTCTTTCTCTCTCCCTTTTCTTTTTTATAGGGTATAAGCAGGCCAGCAAAAACCTTTGCTTTTGCCTGGAATTTTGCCATCTTAATCATATGCTTTGATTTCCATACAGCATACATGTCATACAGTGATATCAGCAGCAAGAGCATAATAATTGAAAAGATATTCATGATAGGGACAAGTATGGCGGCAATTCCACCGTAAATGAATATTTCTGTTATGTTGTGAATGATAAAAGCAGGCCTTATAATTCTCCATAATGCCAGCATAAATGCAATAGGCGCTGCAATAAGCTGAGGGATAAATGCTGAAAAAGATATTGTTAAGCACATAAATACTGCAAAGAAGAACCATGTTTTCCATAATATAACCTTTTTTAATCTCATTAATAATAAGGCAAGGATTGTTGCTACAATTATTGCTAAAATTATATAGGTAAAAGATGTTTTTGGCTCAATAACCGGCCTTTCTATATTAAGAGGCAGTTCTCCATAGGTTATGTTTTTGGAAATTGTTGTTTCATTTGTTAAAGGGTCAACAGATACTGTTTCTTTTATGTCAATGTATTTAGATGTGATAAATAAACCAGTAACCTGGCTTATAAAGAAGAATAAAACAAGCACAAATATTATTTTTGGTGTGTGTTTCATAATAGTTATTGAGTACAGGTTTTATTTAAAGGTTTGGATAAGAACTTAATGTTTAGCAAACTACGGCTCTGTCCTATTTAAACATAAAGTTTATATATCCTTTTGAATCTATTATATTCTATGTCTATAGTCCAGGAGATAAAAGATTTGGGAAGATTAGACCATATAATTAATGTTCTTTTTAAGTATGAGTTTGGCCATTTTATTGAAAAGTTAAGGCTTAAGGACAGGCTAAGCTTACATCAAAGACTGCAAAAAGATAAATTTGTTGAAAAACCTTCTGATGCTTATAAATTAAGGAAAGTCTTTGAAGAGTTAGGGGGGGCTTTTATTAAACTGGCGCAGTTATTGAGTGTCAGGCCAGACCTTGTTTCAAAGGAATATATGGATGAGTTCTCCAAATTACAGGATAATGTCCCTGGATTTCCTTTTTTAGAAGCAAAAAAGATAGTTGAGAGCGAGCTTAAAAAACCACTAAAGGAAGTATTTGATGATTTTGATGAAGAGCCTATAGCATCTGCTTCTATTGCACAGGTCCATAAAGCGAAACTGAATAATGGAAAGGCTGTGGCAGTAAAGATTCAAAGGCCTAATATAAAAGAGATGATGGAAAGGGATATTGATCTAATGGTGTTTTTTGCAAAAAAGCTTGAGCAGCATAATTACAATATTCTAAATGGCACCAGCCCCTTAACTATTATTAATGAATTTAAAAAATGGACAGAAAAAGAGATGGATTTTGAGCAGGAAGCTGCAAATACTGAAATATTCCATAATAATCTTTCTAAAGATAAAAATGTGGCTATACCCATAGTTTACAGGGATTATTCAACCAAAAAGGTTTTAACCCTGGAATATATAGATGGAATCGAGTTACATGATATTGAGAAAGTAAAAAAATCAAATATCAATATCCGGAAAGTAATTGTAGATGGTTTTAACTGCATACTAAAACAGGTTTTTGTTTACGGTTTTTTCCATGCTGACCCTCATCCTGGGAATATACTAATATTAGATAAAAACAGAATTGCTTTTGTTGATTTTGGGATAGTCGGAAATCTTAATGATGAATTGAAAGAGCAAGTAAGCAATCTTTTTATTGGAATTGTTAATAATGACTCCGGGAGAATTGTTGAAACATTCCTGGATATGGGGTTGGTTAAAAGTGATGCTGATATATTCAGGATGGAGCTGGAGAATATAATCAAGCCAATACAGGGTTCAGAATTGAAGGATGTGATAATAAGCGAGGTTTTGGACGATGTCATTTGTTTAGCGCATAAATACAAGGTCAAGATGCCTGTGGGTCTTGTTTTATTTGGAAAAACAATGCTAACCTTAGAAGGAATTGCACTAAAGTATAATCCTAATTTTAAGATAACAGTTCAAAGCAGGCATTTCCTTGAAAAAATAATAAGGCAGAGAAAAAGCCCTAAAGAGATAATAAACAAAATCAAAGAGCATTCAATAAAATTAAAGGATTTTGCAGTAAGTTTTCCAGAAAAAACATCTATGTTATTGGGGGGAGTTAAAAATGTAGACATGGGCTTGAAATATATAGACAGGGATATAAGAAACTTGGCTACTGAGATGGACAGAAGCTCTAACAGGGTAACGTTTGGATTGATAATAACTGCATTGATAATTGCATCCACTATCATGATGTCTTATGACCAGATAACAATTTTAAATATCTCTGCTTTTTCAGTCATAGGGTTTTCAATGGCAGGATTATTAATAATATTTGTTTTAATCTCTATGATAAGAGAAAAAAAATTTAAAGTAAGATAAGAGGTGAGAATATGTTAAAAAAAACAGTGAAAAAGGGTTTAAAGCTCGGTTTAGGCTTGGCTTCTTTTGCAAAAAAAGAAGTTGAAAAAAATATGGGCAGCTTTACAAAAGCAGGAGACATAAGTTCTAAGGCTGCTAAAAAAATTTTGGCCAAGGTTATTGAAGAAGCCAAAAAAGACGGCAGGAAATTAGAAAAACTTCTGATTTTAGAGCTAAAAAAGGAAGCAAGGAAAGCAAAGCCTTTAGTAAAGAAAATGGCCGGAAAGGCAAAATCAAGAGTTAAAAAGGCTGTTAAAAAGAGAAAATAAAAATTATCTTAATTTTTTATTTTTTTATTTTGTGCTCTAAAGTTGTAACTTTTGTTTTATAGTTATATTTATTCTGTTTTATTTCTTTTTGCCATGGATTATTGTCCCATGAATCATGGCCTGAACCATGAAAATTAACTTTTATTATTATCTTTTTACCGCATTTACAATCATGTATCTTATAATGATGTTCAAAATGGAATTCTGAATTCCATTCTTTATTGCTTAAATCTGCTTTGCAATAAGGGCAGATTTCTTTTTGATGTTCCTGCTGCATTAAATGATGGGCGCTCATATTATCACTATAAATGTTTTTTGTTCACTTCTTTTTTTGTTATCAAACTCCCATCATAACCGCATTTTTAGCATTTGTCTGCGGTATTTGAAGTTTTATCTTAAAAAGAAGAATTATATTTTTATTTTATTTTCTTCCAATATTTTTAGTTTTTTAAATTCGCTGTTAATGTGTTCTTGTACCTCTTTTATTTCATTTTCATTCAGGTGTTTAAATCTTCCCTGTGTTTTAAGATATTCTTTAACAGGCCTGGGGTTTGGAGGTGATTGATTTATTGTTACAATACTATCTTCTATTTCATATAAAACATTAACTCTGGATTCAACAGCTAGTTTTGCTATTTCCATTGTTTTGTTAAAAGGATAACCCCAGCCAGGAACGCAAGGGCAAAATATCTGAATATAAGCAGGACCTTTAAATTCCAGTCCTTTTTTAATTTTAGTTATCAGGTCTTCAGAATAAGCAATATTAGCAGTAGCAACATAAACATTTTGATGGGCTGCTATAATTAAAGGCATTGGCTTTTTCCACTTTAGATTTCCAGTTGGGGTTGTTGTTGTGGTTGCATATTTTGGTGTTGCACCACTACGCTGGATTCCGGTATTCATATAAGCTCCATTTTCAAGACAAATATAGCAAAAATCATGGCCTCTTTCAACAGCCCCGCTTAATGCCTGTAATCCAATATCAAAGGTTCCCCCATCACCAGCAATTGCTACAACATTCACTTTCCTGTTTAATTTTTTTAAAGCTGCTTCAATACCAGAAGCAACAGCAGCAGCATTTTCAAAAGCAACATGGATGTAAGGAACTTTCCAGGCTGTTTTAGGGTATGGTGTTGAAAAAACCTCTGCACAACCAGTTGCACCAACTATGATTGTATTTTCACCAACAGCTTTTAAGATATGGCCTAATGCTATCGCTTCTCCACAGCCAATACAAGCCCTGTATGAAGTAAGATTCTCCTTTTTTGCTGGTATCCCAATCATCATAATAACCAACCACCTTTTTCAGCAATTTTTTTCAGCCCATCTATTGTTATATCTCTTCCGCCTAAACCGGCAATAACCCCTTTAACATCTCCTGAGATGGTTTTTATTTCAATAGCCAAAGCTCCCTCATTGCCAAAAGAAATATCTTTATCAACCACAATCAATTCTTTATTTTTAATTATCTTTTTAAGCTCTTCTTCTGGAAACGGCCTAAAACATTTTATTTTTATTAAGCCATACTCTTTGTTTCTATCAACTAATTCCTTGATAGTCCCGCATACACTTCCCATTGCAACAAACAATTTTTTAGCTTTGATATTATAAGTTTCAATCAAGCCATTACCATAGCTTCTTTTAAATTCTTTTTTAAATCCATCATTAACCTGTTCTATGACTTTAATGGAATTTAACATTGCATCATGCTGCTCTTTTTTAAATTCCATATAGTAAT
>JAGLZG010000084.1 GCA_023131705.1 Nanobdellota archaeon | reverse complement strand
CCATCATTCTCCTACAGATGCTGAAATAGCTACTCCTGCAGAAGTTACTAAGCTAAGACAATCATACCTCAACAAGGCAGATACTTATGCTAATAGATGTGTGGAGTTCTTATGTAAGAACACTACCCAATACCCTGAGTACTCTCAATCAGTAGCAGATGGATTGGTAGCACAGAAACAAGCACTTTATACAGGTGGTTTGTTGGTAGAACAGGCATCATGTAATACTGTAGAAAGAGTAGGTTCAGCAGATGCTAACTTATTCATAGCAGAAACATTCTGGGGGAACTCTAATGAGCCTGACCCTATTGTATTAGACTATGCAAACCTAAGTGAGCAGAACAACATACTGCCTTATGATGTATGGGCAACTCCTAATGATACATATTTCTGGATGGTAAGTAGTATTCCTTTCAAGATTGCTCAATTACAAACAGACATACCTCTTGACTTATTCAGCAATGAAACTGAGGAGGAAGCTGTCTATGTATATGGAGAGTATGGTGGGAATTACTACCTTAGAATTAAGGTATTAGGATATTACACACAACCTGTGCAATTTCAAATCATAGGTACATAACTCTTAATAACTTCTACATGAGTGATTGAGAGAAAAGCATGATACAAACAGTAGATTGCAACTATTATTAATTTGAGTGGTAAATAACCACTCCTGTAAAAATTAAAAGAATGGGAAAATATAAATTTTCAAGAGGATTACCAATATCTACAAGTTTCAGTTTACAAGCTTCAAGACCAATAGATGAAAGAGAAATTGTAGTAGAGAAAGAAGCCTTAAAGACTATACCTCATGTATATGCAGGTATGGTAGTGAAAGTAGAGAGAGAAGCTTTTGCAGAATACTTATTCAATGGTGCAGACCAAACTAATTTAGATAATTGGGTTCATGCAAATAGAGTAGTAAATTTTACAGTTCCTATAGTAGGTTCTGATACAGTAGTAAACATATTAGCAAAACCCAACCCTTCACTTAATGATATATGGGTAGCAACTGACACAGGTGATGATAGTTTTGGTAATCCTGTTATTGCAGGAGATGGACTTGTCTTTAAAGATGGTGGATGGTTCAATATTGGAGCTATTAGAGGACCAAAAGGTGAGCAGGGAATACAGGGTGAGCAAGGCATACAAGGAATTAAGGGAGATACAGGAATACAAGGAGAACAGGGTATTCAAGGTATTCAAGGAGAACAAGGCATACAGGGAGAGACAGGAGATGGTGTAGCTGTTGGAGGTAATGTAGGAGATAT
>JAGLZG010000083.1 GCA_023131705.1 Nanobdellota archaeon | reverse complement strand
GCATTAAATATCTTGGAAGTATAATAACCAGTTGTATTTGGATACTGCCCAGAGCCATTTGCAGACAAGCCAATATAATTAACAGATGTATTGAATGTTGTATTAGTATAATTACCCAAATCCCAACCAGAGAATGTATAATTAGCAGAAGCATTTGCACAGTTATTGCTTGAATCACATGCTTCACAATTCCATGTGATTGTTGTGTCTTTTATTGTATTGTTATCAAATAAATCTTTGTTAAATAAAGCTGAATCAGAAGTTCCTGTTAATGTTTTGGTTTCTATTGCAGTTAATGTTTCATTTGCATTATGCCACAAGGTTATATTTGCTAAAGCTATATTATCTGCTGCTGAGCAGTTGAATGTAACATTTGAATTAATGTCTACTGAGTTATTGCTGTTTGTTGGGATGTTTAGGGTTACTGTTGGAGCTGTTAAATCAACATACAATGTCCTATTCCCAGTCTGATTTTCATTCCCACTTGTATCATTGCAGGTTACCCAGTATGTGTAGTTTGTTCCTTCTGTCAGGTTTGTTACAGTATAGTTTGCCCATGTGTTTGCATCATTGTTATTTACTGTCATTGTATAGTCTGTTGTTTCCTTAGTACTCAAAGTAGTTTTATAATTATTACCGCTGAAATAAAAATAAAGGTAAAGTGTATTATCTGTATCATTAAAAACTGTCCTAGGATAAAGTGCACCTGATCCTCCCTTTACATCTGCAACTGTTTGATTATCAAGAAACATTCCATTATGTTCCCAAGTTATCCTATCACTGCTTGTCCTATAATAAAGGTCACCATCTTTTGAATAAATAAAATAATATATATCATCTTTTTTGAAGATGCTAGAATCTTGAAATTGGCAATATTCAGCATGACTTTGATTAATGTAATTTCCATTTTCATCAACTATCCTTGTTCTATAGCTGAATGTTGTCCCATCTGTACTGTTGGCATAGGCTAAAGAATAGAAATAGCCCCCTTCAACACATGGGTAACGGTAACTTGTGCTGTACCATAAATGATAAACTCCGTTCTCATAAATAACTTGAGGAAATTCTGTATGGCATGCATCCCAGTCTCCATCACAACTTCCTTTATTATGAGGTTCTAAAACAGAAAGGTCATTGCTCCAACTATAGCCATCAGGACTATCTAATCTTGAAATAAAACCAGACCATTGACCAGAGACCCACTTATAGTAATCTTCATGATACATGTAATAATCTGAGCCAACTTTAACAATGCTTGGATTGTGTGCTCGCTTATATGAAGCACATGGATTGTCTGTATACTTATGAATATAAGTATCGCTTGAAAAAGATGTGGCATTAGTTCCTTCTGCTCTGTAAATTGCCTTTTCTGCACCACTACCACTACATCCTTCGCTAGCAGTCCCCTTCCAACCATAAGCAAGATATTTTGTTCCATTATAAATAATGTCCCCGAGAGTAAAGTTTACAGTTATATTTTCAAATGTGCTTCCAGCAGTTAATGGAGGATCCCAGCTTAATATACAACTGCTTACATTCTCATTAACAGTTACATTTATTGTTGTATAATTTGTATTTATGGTTGTGCCATTTGCTGGTGTTGGAGATGTAAAGTTTATTGTTGGAACTATTGTATCATTTGCATACATATTATCAATATAAAAAGTATTATCTGCATCTGCATTTAAAATAGTTATTTTTATTTGGTCTATTGCGTCTTTGTTTGCATCAGAAACTCCAGATATGTCCCATGTCTCTGTCTGCCACGTATTTGCACTTGTTATATTTACTGTATGCTCTGTTGTAGTTCCACCACTATCATGTATACTTATCTTGAAATTACTGCCTGTTCTGTTAGCCCTGACATCAAATTTAATTGGATTATAACCAGATAAATCTATTGTCGGGCTTACTGTTCGGGTGAGATTATCACTGAGACTATCTGTCTGCTGTGCTATTGTTTTAAGGGAATAAGAACCTTGTTGTTTTATTGTGGATTCAGAATAACATTGTAAATTAGAGACAAAATCATCACTACTACCAGTAATCGGCTGTAAAAATGGATATGTT
>JAGLZG010000082.1 GCA_023131705.1 Nanobdellota archaeon | reverse complement strand
AATATTATCTTTCTTGCTTACAAAAATCACTGATTTGAAGAATCCTGAGTTATAATATTTTTTTACCTGCTCTATGTCTTTTTTGTTCATGTCTTGCGCTTCATCTAATAGGATGATCATTTTTTTCTTTTTAATTCTAAAAAGTCTTGTGAAGAAGCTGCCGGCATTAATCAATAGTTTATCAAAATCAATTGACTTGTCGCTTTGATTGCAATTATAGTAAATAACATTTCTTTCCTTAAAAAAAACCCTTTTTCTTCCCTTAAATTCATCTATGATTTTTTTTAAAACCGTTGTTTTTCCTGTTCCATAGTCTCCAGAAATGAAAATAATATTTAATTCAGCTATTTTCCTGTTTATTTCATTTATTGTTTGGTTATGGCCCATTATCTCGTTATGAAGGGCAGCAGGCTTAATGCTAAAAGGGTTATTGAAAAAACCCAGTTCATGATACCATACTGTCTTTTTCATCATTCCTCCTCTTCAAATTTAGCCCCGCATTCAGGGCAGTATTCATCTTCATCATCAATTAAAGCTCCGCAACCTGTGCAGTATTGGTCGCAGTTCTTGCATCTCCAATATTCTCCGACTTTTACAAGTTTTTCATCGCATTCTAAGCACATTTCTGTTTCCTTTTCCTTCTCTTCCTCTATTCTTTCCTTTGGTATTTTTTTTATGTCTTCTTTTTTAGCCTTTTCTTTTCCTTTTTCAACTAAATAGCCGCATAATAAATCGCAATTTATTAGAAATTCTTTTATGTTATTTGAATCTTTATATAACTGCTTTAACACATCATCTGGAAGTATTTTGTTATTATTCAGCCTTTCCTTGGCTGTTTTTAATGTATTGTTCTGGCTTATGTTCTTTAGTTTTATTATATTCCTGCCTATTCTGTTTTTTACTGCATTTGTAAAGTTAACTAAGCTGTAATCAGTTGTTGTAAAAACAACAGATTTTATGTAATCCTGGTCATAATAATATTTGATTCTTTCATTGTTCTTTTTTGAAAGGTATTGAACATTGTCCATAAGAAGTATCATGCCTTTTGGCTTTTTCTTTAGCAAGTTGCTTATATTAAGCCTTTTGTTAAGTTTGTTTGCATTAACATATATAACCCTGCCCTTGCCTTTAAAGTTGTCTATAGCATACTTTAATAAAGCGGTTTTTCCTGTGCCTGCTTTTCCTTCAACTAAGAGCATATTACCTGAAATAATTCTATAAAGTAGTTCTTTAGCTTCTTTATCCCTTCCTATAAAGCCAAAATCTGTTTCTAAAGGATTAAGATTAAAAGGATTGTTTTCAAATTCTAATTCTTCAAACCATTCCATATTTAACTCCTCCTAAAGATTATTTTTTTCATGTTGTATTCTCTCCCTTCTTTTTTCACCAATTCTGAAACTTTATCTCTTAATCCTTCACTTCTGGTAATTCCACTCAAAGCCCTTTGGTAAAGTATGTCTCCTTCTGTCATTTTTGAATCTGACCGTGCATATAGAAGAGTTTTTAGGTTATTTCGTACTTTATTGATTGAATCTATCAAATATTCTGAAGAATATTTTCTCCCACTAGAGCCGACAAGACGTTCTTCCCTTTTTATAATCTCAAAAAGTTGGTCGAAATTTTCTGCTCTTCCAATCATCATTTTATAATACTTTAGGCAGGGATACCTATGTTGTAGGATGAACTGCCATTGCCTCCATTATATTATTCTTTTTGTATAATATATAATATTTAGTCTGGTGTGAATGTGTTACGTTTTCTTAGCCTTTCCTAAAGATTATTTTTTCCCCTTCTTCCCTTAGTATTTGAGCTTTTTTGTATAGTTTTTCAGATTTTGTGTATTCACTCTTTGTATGGGCTTTTTCAGCCCTTTTGTGGAAATTAGATGCTCTTGTAAAATGATCTGCTCCTGGCATGCCCCCATAGAACCGTGAAAATAATAATAATCCGCCTACAACTATTATAATTACAATAAGGCTCCCTATACTTGCTCTTCCAGTTATTGTTCCAATAAAGGCGCCGGTAATTTCTCCAAAACCTCTTCTCTTTGGATGTTCTGTTGCTTCAGCAGAATCTGATGGTGTTTCTTCTGGTGTTGTTTCAGTAACAGCTTCTTCTTTTGGAGTTTCTTTAACTTCTTCCTCAGGAGCTGTTTCTTCTTCCTCAGGAACTGGTACAACAGGAGTTACTATTCTACTTCTTCCTCCTCCGCCTCCACCCCCTCCTGTAGGAGGAGTGGTTGATGCAGGTGTATAAGCTGCAAATTTAGTAAAGTGATAAGTCCATATTACTAAATCACTTCCATCATCTATATAACACTCTCTTGGTGCTTTATCTGGATAAATATTTGTAGGATTAGTTACATTATCACACACAGTTGTTATCTCGGTAAGTGTTGTTCCTCTTGACCATGCAGCTTTTTTACCAGCTCTTCCACCAATAATAATTTTTACTGCTTTTGAAAAGTTTATTTCACTTCCAGAGCCTATATCAATAACAACATCAACTAATCCAGAAGGAGCAGTATAATTTGCATTATTCTTTACTGTTGGTAAAATAATTGAACCACTCCAATTTGAATCTCCAGTTATTATTGTTCCTTCAGGTATAGCTGCAGTATAATTTGCTACTGTTCCTTCTCTTTTTAGTGTTAAATTGTTAATTAAAGATACGTCTTTGCTTGAATTTAATAACAAAGATAAATCTAATGAAACTTCTTTATCTTCTGTAACTGTTGAAGGCACATTAATCTCCTGTATAGGAGAGCCAATTGGCACAACAATGTCTGTTATATTTTCATCTACTGTTAAACTGGCGTTATCAGCTAATGTTTGATTTTCCTGTAGATTATGATCTAAAAGCATAGTCATAGCAGAATCAATATACCAGGGTGGATAATCAACATTTCCACTTACAGCATCGCCTGTTCCAGAACCTTCTCCACCAGGACCGTCTGCAGTGCCCCAATAGTTGTTTTCTGCATCGAATTCAAATTCATTTGTTGGTGTTCCCATAACATTGACTCCTTTTTGCCCATTATTATAGATCTTATTTTCATTTGCAACAACATTTTCTGAACCGTCATAAACAGCATGTTGAAATGCTATTGGTTCTGGTTCAAAAGTAGGATTCCAATACTGACCATCCATATCAAGCATGATACCATCCCAACCATTATCATAAATGTCATTTCCTGTTATTGTATAGTCTTTGTTAATAGGTCCCATATAAATACCACTTTTCTCATTGTTGTAAATTTCATTATTCTCTATTGTTAGGTCTTCTGGACCATATGCAGAAGATGCATCAGCTAATTTATCACCAGAACCTCTTATTAATAAAATTCCATGCCCATATTTTAACTTATCAGGATCATCTTCTGGAAGACCACTAAAATTATGTATCTTATTGTTTCTAATAGTTAAACCAGTAAAACCTCCTGCTGTTTCTATACCACTTCTATGACCACAACAAATCTCATTGTCCTCAATAATAGTTCCTGTCATTGGGCTTGGGCCTGTAGCACCATATGCATAATAAGATGCCCAAATGAATAATGCATTCCCATTACCTTCTGAACCAAATATTTTATTTCCAGAAATTAAACTATTGGTTAATCCCATTGATGCATCATAAGGATTGATATCTAAATCAATGTTCATCCTGCCTTTTGAACCATCCTGTGATTCAGTATTTGTATTTGGACCAATAACATTGTTGATAATATTTAAGTTCTCCATATTTTCATCATCAACATACACATGTACGAGCATCCTACTACCACTGCTGCTTCTTTGAAGTGCTTGAATTATAAAACCCTCAACAGTCACATCATCAGCATCATCGATAGTTACTACATCATAATCTTCAAAACCTTCTGGAGGTTGAATAATTGATTCAACACTATCATCCCATGCATAATCAACTGGAATATTATAATCATTTTTATTAATATTATAAGTTGCTCCCCTCAATGTTAAAGACTTATCAATTGTAATCTCTTCTTCATAGGTCCCAGCAGCAACATTAACAGTACCACTTTCAGCAACTGCATCTATTCCCCCTTGTATTGTTGAGAAAGCATTGTGATTATAATAATAGTTTGTTCCTCCTACTTCAACTTCCTGATAATTTGAATATCCTGTCCAACCATTATCAACTACAATTGTGATTAAATCATCATTTGTGAAATCTGTGCATTCCTCATTTGTAGACCATGGGAAATAATCTACACTTCCTGAAATAATATTATCAAAGTTCGGATTTACAGCGCCCCAGTAGTTTTTTTCTGTATCAAGGGTGCTTGTAGCATCATCATTTTTTGCACCATAACCTGTGTTTCCATAAATGTTATTGTAGTGAACCTCGTTGTTTTCACTAGTGCCACTATATATATAGACACCTATATCATTAAGTGTTAAATTATTATTTTGAATAGTTGTATTAGATGTTTCCTTAATACTAATACCATAGAAGTTCACAGCATTCTTACATGTATTATCGGTTATAATGTTACCGGCGCCAGCCATCCAGAGGTCTATGTTAGCGTATGTATTGCCATCAAGGGTGTTTCCTTCTACTGTATTATCTTTAGTTCCATAGGCTAGACCAATACCAGCATTGGCACAATTTTTCACGATGTTGTTCTTTATGGTATTCCC
>JAGLZG010000081.1 GCA_023131705.1 Nanobdellota archaeon | reverse complement strand
TTTAAAGAAGATATTGATGTCAATAAACTTAAAGATAGGCTAGATAAGATAAATATTTTAAATTCAGAAATATATAACATCTTTGCAATAATTCATGGTATTTATAGATCAGCTTATAAAATAAAAAAAGATAAAAAAGATTGTCAGGAGATAAAAAATGGGATTAAGAAAATTGTTCTCCTTAAAAAGATTGAAGGAAGATTTAAGGAAATTGCTGAAAAAATATAAGGAGATTGAAGATTTCTATATGTTTGGATCTTTTGTTAAAGGCAGGTTCAGTCCTTCTGATATTGATATAGCTCTTATTACCTATAAAAAGGATTTTAAGCTACTGTCTGATGTTTTAAAAGAATTAAAGGAGTATCATAATTTACATATTGAAATGTTTCTATTTAAAGAAATATTTACAGAACCAATTTGGAAATCTTTGTTATCAGAGGGGTTCTCTATTAAAAGAAACAAGCATTTAAGAGATTTAATGGGTATTGAATCTGGAGTTTTGTATAAGTATAATCTTAAAAAAATGAATAGGTCAGAGAAAACTATGTTTAACAGGGCTTTTATAGAAGAAATAAAAACTATACATGGCAGTCCTGTATCTGCTGGCTCTGTTATAATCCCTATTGAACAAGAGAAAGAGTTTGATGATTTTTTAGATCACTGGGATAAAGCTCAGAAAAAGAAGTGGAGGATTTTGATATTGTAAATAGTTGTTTTGTGATAATGTATGTTTAGAATAGACTGTCTATATAATCCTTCTTATATTTAAAACCGTTTTGCTTTGCAAGTCTTAGTATGGCTCTGTCAAACTTAGAGCCGTATTGCGCTGCTTTTTTCTTTCTCCAGGAAAACTCTTTTTTTAGGCCCAGTTCTTCTGCTATTTCCCTTAGAATTATTTTTTTATATTTGCTGTTTAGTTTTCTTTTTCCAGGAATGTTCATTGCTGATCTTATTATTTCCGGAGAGAGGAAGGGGGTTATTAGTGTTATACCAAGTGCTTCTGATATAAACTGGTCTCTTATCAAGTCTCTCTCATACATTGCTAACAGGCCATTCCAGCACTCTTTGTTTATGTCTTTCACCCTGTGCCTTTCATAGCCTGCAAATATCTCTTCTGAGCCTAAGCCTGAGTAAAAAACTTTTATCCTGTTTTTTGTTGCTAAAAGGGCTGCTGCCACTACAACAGAGCCAACTCCGACATTAACTACATTTGCGTATTTTTTTCCAAGAATATGGGAAGTTGTTTTTATTATCTCTTCTGCCTGTTTTAATGTGTATTCTTTGTATTTTAGGTTTAGCTTCATTGCTTTTGCTGCTTTTTTTGCATATTCTAAATCCTGGCTTCCTTCCAAGCCAACTGAGTAACATATGAAGTTTGCTTTTGCTTTGCGGCAGATCAGGGCTATCAAAGAGCTATCAATACCACCTGAAAACATGATTCCAAATCTTTTTTTAGGCATGCTTTCTTTTATTGTGCTGACTATTTTTTCCTTTATTTTTTCTTTGCTGGATTTTTCTTTTACCTGCAAACTTTTTATGTATTTTATCCAGTGTTTTTGTTTTATCATCTTGATTTTTTAATTTCAATTCTTTTGCAATATTTTCTTATAGGGCATTTGCTGCAAAAAGGATTTATTGGTGTGCATATGTTTTTTCCAAACAAAATAAACAAGCTGTTAAATTCTCTCCAGTGTTTTTTAGGCAAAATCTTCATTAAGGCAAATTCTGTCTGTTCAGGATTTTTTGTTTTTACCCAGCCTAACCTGTTGGGAATCCTGTGGCAGTGGACATCGATGGGCAAGACCAGTTTATTAAATGCAAAACTTAAAACAATATTTGCTGTTTTTCTGCCTATACCTTTTATTTTTATTAAATCATCAAAATTAGAAGGAACCTTTCCTTTGTATTTTTCTAAGATAACTTTTGAGACATGCTTAATTGTTTTTGCTTTGTTATGATAGTATCCAGAAGAATATATTAGTTTTTCCAGTTTTTTTATTGGCAGTTTTATTATTTCTTTAGGTGTATCTGCAACCTTAAACAATGTTTTGGATGCTTTTTCTGTGTTTTTATCCTGTGTTCTTAAAGACAGTAAACAAGCTATTAAGGTTTTGAAAGGATCTTTTTTAGCAGAAGTTCTTCTGACTGTCGGTTTATTGTATTTTTTAAATTCTTTTTCAAGGATATATATTACTTTATTAAATTTATTCATAGTATATTGTAGAGTGGGGTTGTTTAAAAAGGTTTTTATATGAGTTCTAATCACTCATAGATTAGGTGATACAATGGCTAAACAAACAAGCGAGGATGAGCAGATAGGATTTCATAAAGGAGCATTAGCAACACTTGCAAAAGAAAGGGAGGAGATGATAAAGATTCTGCAGATAGTTGAGCAATTAATGCAGATGCATATCAAGGGCTTAAAGGATTTGGGTGTTGACCTGGAAAAGGCTGCTAAAGAGGCCAAAAAGGCAGGCAGTAAAAAAAAGATTGAAGATATACTGAAATAAAATGTATAGATGGACAAAAGAGTATATCGAAACAATTAAGGATTACAATAAAATAGCAAAGATAGAGAGAATAGCAAGAAGGTATTTTGCTATGAATTCTTTTGATGGTGTTCTGGTTATATTAGGCATTCTAATTGCGGCTTTTTTTGGAAATATTATTGACAAAAAGATAATAATAATTGCGTGTGTTGGTGCGTTGATTGCTATAGGCATTTCAGGGTTATGGGGGGCATATCTTACTGAAGGAGCAGAAAGGGAGAGGGAGCAGAAAAAACTGGAGAAGATGCTGAAAAGGGATTTAGAGGAAACAAAGATAGGCAGGGCTTTTGATTTTGCTGTTGTGTCTGCTTCTATTATAAACGGATTAAGCCCTTTTATAGCGGGCATTATAATTTTAATTCCTTTTTTTATTATACCTAAAATAACATTAGTAACAGCTTATTATAGTGCTTTTGCAATAGCTTTTATTGAATTATTCTTTTTAGGAATATTTTTGGGAAAGGTTTCAAAGGAAAGCACTTTATTGTATGGCCTGAAGATGCTGGTGGCAGGGGTTGTTTGTGCTGTAATAATATATCTGTTGGGGATATGATTCAGGCAAAACTTTATGTTTTAGTAAATTTACTTTTTATTAAATAAAAGTATGAAACAATAAGTGCTATAAAGATTATCCCAAAAAGTTTCATAATAATGTTACTAATAAAAATATCTTTTTCTTTGCTTTCCTCTTCTTGAGTTTCCTTAATAATTTTTTTGGGCTCTTGTATTGTTTCTTCAACAACTGTCTCTGGCGAGTATCTTTCTTCCTTATCTTCCCCCCTAATGACTGTTACAATATGTTCTTGTTTTACTTTTATGAACTGCCCATATTCTGAAAGATACCTAAGAGTGATGTTTATTGAGTAATCCTTGTTTTGTTCCGGGGCAATAAAAGAGATATTATTGATTTGAACATGCCCTAATGGCTTTAGTATCTTTCCCAGATTTCTTTTTATTTTTTCTATACCTGGAATATTGCTCTCTAATGTGAGCTCTACATCTTTAAATGAGTATTTTGTACTTGGATTTCTTACCTGTATAAAAATATCTGATTCAGCAGAACTTTGAACTGATTTATCAATAATTGGCTCTATGGTCAGAGTATCTCCATATACTTCCAAATTTATTGTCTTCTCAATATTTTTTTTAGTGCCATTTATTGAAAATGCAGTTTTTATACCTAATGTGTGGTTTTTTATGAATTTGCCTTTTAGTTTGATATTAAATTTTACAGAACCTTGTTTTGATATTTTTCCTGTCCACCTTAATCCATTTTCATCTTTGATCAATTTTTCTGAATTTGTCATTATCTCTAATCCTTGTGGGATTGTAATAATCAAAGATGTTCCCCAGAAATCTTTTTTATCATCTATGTTTGTTAAAATAATATCCAGACTGGCTTCCCCATCTATCTTTATTTTTTCTTTGTCCAATCCATATGTCATATTTAATCTATAATCAGGAACTGTTATTGTTTGGGTGCCAGTATCAGCTTTTATTATTTCAACACCATCATTGTATGCCAAAGATGGCTTTGATTCAAATGTTATCTTGTTTAATGCTTTTATTTTATAAACAAATGTTGTTTTCTTTCCTTTTAACAAGCTCCCTTCCCATCTAATATTTCTGTGTGTGCTGTTTATTTTTTCTATTATAACATCAACTGTTTTTACTATTTCAAAATCAGAAGGGATAATATCCAGATAAACAATATCAACAGCTTTAGTGTCTCCTGTATTTTCCAGTTCTATATTTATTTTTGTCTCTTCATCAATCAATAGATATGCGCTTTCAATTATTTTTGTCAATTCAATTTCTGCTTTTTTTTCAAACTTGTAGATTTTTACATCTATACTATAAACTTCCTTGTTTAGATTATTATCATAATACAAAAACGTTGATCCATTAGTACATATATCATAGCCTTCCTTTGAATCGCATGAACCGTTTTGCACTATAAGACGCGCATAGCTGGGCAAATCAACTATAAGGTGACCAGAACCAATCAAATCAAAAGTGAATGTTTGGTTGCCTATGCCAACTTTTTCTGTTTGATTGGAATAAATAGTTCCAGAATAGATAACACCCTCTTCATCAGCATATACAAATGGAAGTATGATTATCAATAATACTGCATATAAAAACCTCTTTTTTTGCATATTACTATATATAGAAGGAGTGGTATAAAAATATTTCCTTATTAGACTCCCCAAACAACATTATCCTTTCTTTTGATTTCTGCTATCTCTTTTAGAACTGTCTTTTCCTCATCTGTAAGGATGTCTTTTAATTTTTTGAATTTTTTGAAATGGGATTCAGGGATTGATGAATATAAAATATCATTTTCATTTATCTGCCTTCCAACTGTGACTTTTGGAAGCGATACTGCCACCTGTTTTCCTGCCTCTGCTTTGTCAAGTGTCTCTTTTTCTGCCTGTATGCTTTTTACTTCTGTGATTTCCTCTCCATTATCTTTCATTAATGGTGTTCCTGCTTTAAGTGTTCCTGTCAGGATATCAACGCCAACAACTGCAGGGTTAGACTGCCTGAAGATATAGTTTGGAAGTATTTTTATTTTGCACGGTTTTATTAATATGTCTAATTCTTTTTCCTGTGTTTCTTTTATTGATTGTGACTGCCATTTATCATAATCTTCTATTAATCTGTAGATAATATCAGATGTAATTATTTTTACATTTCCTACTTCTTTTATATCCTTTTTAACATTAAATCCGAGGATAGCTGCTTTTAGGGGGTCTTTTTCAAAGTTAGATTCTGCATCTGCAATATCCTTTTTTGTTATATTCCCAATAGATGCGCTTCTTATCAGAATATTTTTTTCTTTTAGAATATTTATCAGCGCTTCCAGGCTTCCCAAGGAATCTGCTTTTATAACAATTCCCTCTTTTTGCGTCTCTATTATAACTTCATCAACCTCTTTTTGAACCTGTTCTTCTGCTTTTTTTATTTCGTTTTGTTTGGATGAGATTAACGGCATTCCTGCAACAACATTTTCTATGTCTAAGGCAGATATTCTTACACCTGTTGCCGCTTTAACCTCTTTAAGCGGCATGAATTTTGATTTTTTGTCACGCATCTCTTTTAAAGGCAATGGCTCAAATAAGGCCTTTACTTTTGTTATTATTGGCTTGTCTATGCCACCAATAACTATTATGTCATTTACTTTCAAGGTTCCATCATACAAGATAACATCCAGGCTTTTTCCTACTCCTTTTTCTTCTTTTACTTCTAATATAGTTGCTTTTGCATTTCCACTTATATCTATCTTTAGTATGTTTTCCAGGAATTTTTGGGCAAGGCCTGCCAGTACCATCAGTAACTCTGGAATCCCTTTTCCTGTTATTGCTGAGCAGGGAACTATAGCAATTTGTTTTGTGTGATCCTCAACCCTGTCAAACCTTTCAGAATCTAATCCAAGTTCTGAAAGTTTTCCAAGGATTTCGTATATTTTTTTATCTAAAATCTCCTGTATTGACTGGGACTGCTGTTTTATAGATTCTAAAAGTGGTGTGTTTTCTTTTTTTTGCCAGCCAGAGATTAAATCTATCTTGTTTGCTGCTATGATAAAAGGTGTTTTGTATTGTTTTAGTATCTCGATGCTTTCTATTGTCTGAGGTTTAATGCCTTCATTAATATCTATTACAAGAATTGCAATGTCTGCCAGGTTGCCCCCTCTTTTCCTGAGGTTTGTGAAGGCGGCATGGCCAGGGGTATCTATGAATAATAATCCGGGGATTGTGAATTTTATGTTTAGTGTTTTTAATAAATCACCGCAGATATTCTTTATTGTTTCCAAAGGAACAATTGAAGCACCGATTGCCTGTGTTATAGCCCCTGCCTCTGTCCTGACAATAGCGGTATTTCTAATATTATCCAGTATAGATGATTTTCCATGATCCACATGCCCCATCATTGTGCAGATAGGGCTTCTTATGCTTTTCATTTTTAGTATGTAAACAGTAATTTTTATTATGTTTTTAAAGGTTGTTATATTGATATATTGTTTTGTCCCAAGGTTGTGACATTCTTTAAAAAGGTTTTTTTATTTAATATATATACTCTATTATATATATTGTAGTATGATAATACTTATATATGGATTTATTTTTTTAGTATTTTAAAGTAACAAATATAAATCGGGGGTTATAATGAATATTAAAAAAGGTTCTATAAATAATGCTATAAGCAGATTTCTTGTTTTAAGTTTAATTCTTGGGTTGATGATGGTTATGGGGGTGAGCGCTGCAACAATAAATGTTCCAGGAGATTATCCTACAATTCAAGAAGCAATTGATGCTGCAGAACCAAACGATATTGTTGAAGTGCAGGATTCTGAGACTTATGATGAAGGGATACTGATAAATGGAAAGAACAATTTGATAGTAAGAGCCGCAGCAGGAGAGACACCAAAGATTAACTCTCCTGTCCAGGGTATACAGTTGATGTACTGCACAGATGTTACTGTTGAGGGCTTTGATGTAACTTCACAAGATCATGGATTAAGGCTTTTTTGCGATGTTTTTGATTCTACTATCAGAAACAATTATATTCATGATATAGGCAGTGAACTCTTTCAAACAGGTTCCAGCTGGGATCATTCTACAGGATGCCCAAGGAGTAAATTCGACACAACAGGTTATAATACTATAACAGGAAACTTAATCGAAAACAACAGATTTGAAAATGCTAATGGAAGGGCAATGGAATTTTACACAGGAAGCAATAACATAATCAGGGGAAATAAATTCCATTATTCTGATGATTTTATTTTTTGGGAATACTTTGATAATCCACCACATGTCTTTGACAATATAGTTGAAAACAATACATTCTATGGTTTTGGTGATGGAGATGGAACAGGTTATAATACAAATGGAGTAAAATTAGCAGGCACTCATCAAATAATTAGGTATAATATAATCTTTGATAATGATAGATATGGTATATCAATAGGTGGAGACAACCACGAAATATACCACAACACAATTGTTCACAATGGTGGCTATAATAATTATATTAATAGTGTAGCTGGCTCAAATGATGCTGGTGGCATAGCTGTTTATTATGATTCTAGCAACATTATCGTTAGGGATAATATTGTTGCAAATGCAATGGATTATGGTTTGCTTAAAAGA
>JAGLZG010000080.1 GCA_023131705.1 Nanobdellota archaeon | reverse complement strand
CAACATTGCTTTCATCTAAAAACTTAAATTTGCTTACCTTCACATTTTCAGGGATTGCAATGACCTTGTTAAAATCCAAAACCTTGTCCGGGTTTATAGGAACAGATATTAAACCTGATTTTTCATTAAAGCAGTATGGCATCCTATAGAGGTGCCTTGAAGAGATTAGTATTGTGTCAATTTCTATTATTGATAATGGATTAAAAAATTTTACATGTGCTGTTGCATTCTGACAATTACATGGTTTTTCTTTATGAATACCTTTTTTCATTTTATTTTTTTTATGAAAGTCCCCATCAATAGAATAAATATCCCCCATTTCACCACTCCTTACAATAATCTCTTCTTGCCCTTCACCTTTTTTTTCAATTTTTCTTTTACAATTTCTACAATATAAATAAGTTAAGTTATCTATGCTCTTACCACTAATCTTACTTAAATCATTAATATCAAATTTAAATGTATCCCCAAAGATTACTTTTTCGGATTCAACCCTAGTATAGTTCTTACTGATAAAATCTATTAAATATAAGGAGATTTTTCTGGCAGCTTCTGGGAATTTATTTTTTGTTTCCACATTGTCTGATATTTTTCTTGGAAAAGCTTCAAAAGGAACACCTACATGAAATCCTTTATTTCCTGAAAATTTTAATGAAATTGAGCTAATACCATGTTTTTTTAGAGCTTTTATGATTAACCAAGTTATTATTTTTGACAAATCCCAAACAGGACAGTCAATATCCAGCACTAAATCCCAGCCAATCCTTAGATTATCTAAATCACTTCTTCTTAAAGTGGGCTCAAGCTGTAAAGGATTGCCCCATAATTCCTCAGAAGCATGAAAAGATGTTGCGCCTTGCTTGACTAACTCAATAATATCTCTCTTGTATTTTAGTATATCAGGTCTGTGGCCAAAACCTTTATTCCCAAACTTTACAGCAACCTCCCTGTCTTTGCTGTTCTTCAGAATAGCATTTTGAATATCCTCCCTTTTATAATACTTTAATAACGTGCTTAGACCAATTATTTTAATCCCCTTTCCTGAATATAAAAGTAAACTATATATAGTTTTTTATTATTAATCAATAAAAATGGAATGCAAACAAGAAGAAAACAAGGAAAACTGCAACTGCACATACGAGCCATGCAGTAAAAAAGGAATCTGCTGCGAATGTATAAAGTTTCATCTGGCCAATAGGGAATTGCCGGCATGCTGTTTTCCAGATGATGTGGAAAAAACCTATGACAGGAGCTTTGAGAGATTTGCAGAAATAGTCAATAATAAAAAGATATGATTACATAGATTCCAAAGCTTTTATCCTGTTCTCTATAGGTGGATGTGTGCTGAACATATATCATCCTATAAGGCAATATTTAAGCGAAACATTTAAATATACATTGTGACTAACTTTAATAAAAAAGAACAAAAAACTTAAATTAGGGTGACTAACTTGTTTGTAAGGAAAAAAAAGATTAAAGGGAGGGAATATTATTATATAGTAAGCTCTACAAGAACCAAGAAAGGTAGAAAAAGGGTAGAGCATTATGTTGGCATCAGCCCCCCTTCTAAAGAAGATTTGAAAGAATATGCTGAAGAATTTGACAGCATTAAGCATTTTCTTTATTCTAAAAAAGATGTGTTAGATAAAATAAAAAAGAATTTCCTGAATAAGCTGAAAAAAGGAAAAAAAGATGAAATCAGGAATATAGAAGATGAAATTACAACAAAATTTACTTATGACACAAGCCGAATAGAAGGCTCCAGCCTAACTTACAAAGATACAAGGATGTTGCTTCAACAGGGAATTTCACCAAAGGAAAAGCCTCTGAGGGATATTAAAGAAACAGAAAACCATAAAAAAGCGTTTATTTATATAAAGAAAAATCTTAAAGAAGAAATCAGTAAAAAACTTATTCTTGAATTGCATAGGCTATTAAAGAGAGATGTTGCAGAAGATGCTGGCAAATTTAGGGATGCTCAGGTTTATGTTGGTAATTTAGTTCCAATCAAAGCGTCAATGATTGAAACAGAGATAAGCAACCTTATTTCATGGTATAAGAATAACAAAAAATTACACCCTTTGGAATTAGCAGCCGTTTTTCATTGTATCTTTGAAAGGCTGCATCCATTCTTTGACGGCAATGGCCGTGTCGGAAGGTTGTTGCTTAATTTCATCCTGCTCAGGAATGATTACCCTGTTATCATAATACAGAATAAGAACAAAAGAAGGTATTACAATGCTTTAAGAAGAGCTGATGATGGAAATTACCTGTATATGATCAAATACTTGTTTTCAGAACTCGAGAAACAGGAGTATTGGAAATAGTTTCAGGCAGCATAAAAGCAGGCTGTTAAGGATTTAAAAGAAAGAAAAAAATTAAAAAAACCTATTTCCCCTTCTTCCCCCATTTCCCTTTATACTTATCCATTAACAGATAAACTATTGGCAATATGCCTACATCATTTAAGACAAATGCAGCAACAAAGAAAATAACAAACCATTTCTTGTTGTTCTCTTTTATTGTTTTATAAAGAGCTATGCCATACCATATAAGTTTCCAGGTAACCATAACCAATAATAGTATTACTACCACATCAGCAGACATACCTAACTTTGTTGCTAATTCATTATAAACTTCTAATACCATTTTACCACCCCTATATTGATATTACAATCATAATATCCAAAATTTATAAAGTTATCTATTCCTCATACTCCTTTTCAACAACTTCTTTAATCCCTTTTGCTTTCTCAGGACCAATCTTCTCTACTTTCTCTAAACTTCCTTTCTTTGCATTAACTATCTTTTTAATAGTCTTAAACTTCCTCAGCAAAGGCTTGGCAAGTGTTGCGCCAACACCAGGAAAACTGCTCACAACATACTCCTGCTGCTCTTTCAGTGTCAGGGGTTTTTTATCAAAATGAATATTAAAATCTTTTCCAGTCTCATCCTGCTCGCGTTTAGCAATCATATTTAATAGAGAAGCTGTTTCAACATGGTTCTTGGTCTGTATCAAGGGAATTCCATAGCTGACAGCAATAGTAGCCAACATTCCCTTGATGCTGTTTGCATGGATCTTTCTTACAGAATAAATATCTTCCTCCCCTTCAATAATGACCAAAGGCCTTTCAAAGCTTTGCTTCAAACCCTTTATCTGGCTTAACAATCTTCCATCTATGATGCTGTTAACAAAATCCTCAACTGTTTTTACCTCTACACCGCACCTTGAACTTAAAAGATAATCAGCATTCTCAAGCTTCTCTAATTTTAGCTCAACATCCAGGTCAACAAGCTGTTTTATAATGCCGGAACTTTTCTCCCTGTAATCAGCAAATATTTTTATTTTTTCATTTCCTGGAACAAAACTTTTCAGTGTTTTTTCAGGCTTGTTTAAAAAACCAAACATCTTGTCTTTAAGCGTTGACAGGTTGCGATGCATTCTTTTTTCTTTATGATGCGCGCTCCACCTATAGCCTTCATCCCTTGTGTTCTTTGCCATTAAAATAATAACTCTTCCTTTTTCGCTTCTTCCTGTACGCCCTCTTCTCTGTATATGCCTTATAGCAGAGGGTATTGGCTCATAAAAAATGACTAAATCAACCTTGGGTATATCAAGCCCTTCCTCCCCAATGGATGTTGCAATGATAACATTAAACTTCCCTTCCCTAAACTCATCAAGTATCTTTTTCTGCTCTTTTTGGCTTAAACCCGTGCCATTTTTTTTTGACTGGCCTACAAATATCTCTGCCCTCACACCATCTATGCTCTTTAATTTCTCTTTTATATCAGAGGCATTATCCCTATACTGGTTAAAGACAATTATCTTTACATCCTTATCAGCCTTAATTTCATTTTCAACTATCTCCTGAAGCTTAATCAGCTTTGGATGCTCAACCCTTTCCTCATAAAGCTTTTTTGTTTTAATAAGAGCACTTCTGAAGTTTATATCCTTAACAAGATTTTTCAGGGCCTTTACCTTTGTCTTAAAACTTTCATTATAGAGTTTATCCATATACTTAAAAAAGGCAACAATTCCCTGTGTCTCCAGTAATTCAATGGCATGATAAACCTTCATAACCTCAGCCAAAACACTTATAGAACTCCACATTACAGGATTTTTTCCTCCCCTGGAAATATCACCATGAAGCTTTGCCTGCAAAGCAAGCAGGTCTGTCTTATTTACATATCTTAAATCCACCCTCCTCAAAACACCCCAGTCCTTTAGTTTTTGCAGCCTTTCTCTTAAACAATCCCTTAAATACTTTCTAACATCATCAAAGACCTTTCCCAGCTCAACACTAATCCATTCAATGTCTATCTCCTGAACATAAGGCTTTACATCAGGGCTTTCCTCTGTTCTTACCTCAATATCTTCAATATACAGGTTTGAGCAGATCTCCTTAATCTTCTCCATATCACTTCCAGGAGAAGCAGTCAAAGCAATGATCCTTGAATATTTTGCCAGTCTATTGTATTGTTTTGCAACAAAAACATAAGCATAATCACCAACAGCCCTGTGAGCCTCATCAACTCCCAGTAAACTTACCTCCCCCAAATTAATCCTCTTACTTATAATATCATTTTCAAGGCCTTGCGGCGTGGAAAAGATAATCCTGGTATTTTTCCATAACTCCTCTCTTTTGCTTGGCTTGACCATTCCTGTAAAAACAGCCAGCTTATTTTCCTCAATATCAAAATGCTCCCTAAAAACAGCCAGATACTGGTCAATCAAAGGCTTTGTAGGGCCAATAAATAATATCTTGGAGTTAGGAAACTGTTTAAGCCTGTGAGCAGCCAGCATTAGAAATATATTTGTCTTGCCCATCCCGGTTGGAAGCACAACCAGCGTATTCTTTCTGGCAGCAGTTGCAAGAATTGTTTCCTGGTAAAGCCTTGGCTCAAAATTCTTTATAATTCTAATCCCCTATAAAAAGAAAACGAAACTTGTATTTATACTTATTCAAAAGCTGTCTAATATTCACTGCTCTTGATAATTCCTTTATCATGCAGGCAATAGCTAATGCTGATTCCAAATAAATAAAACAGCACAATTAACCAGTTATTTCCATATCTGCTTCCAATGACAAAACCTATCAAAAAACCCAGTAAGATAATAACCCACGGCGTCTTTAGGTTCTCTCTGACCCTGAACCAGATTCTTCCTCCAAACATACCGGCAAGTATAATGAGTATGTAGGCAATAACAGCAGAGCCTGCAAACAAAGATATAAAAAACCCTGTAACTAACAATATAAAACCAACAATTTCTGCCCAGTCTGACCAAAAACTCATGCTTCCCATTTTAACCTTTCTCAACAAACCAAAAATATATTGCCCATATTATAACCCCCACTATAAGTGAAAGCAGTATCAGTACAAGAATATTAATGTTTGTAAATTTTAATAAAAGAGCCAGCCCAAAAATGCTTCCCACAATCAAAACATAATTTAGCCTTGAAAAAAAGAAAACCCTTGAGCCGTCTAAAGGGGGTATTGGCAGCATTGTGAAGACAGCCATCCACAAATTCACAAAGATTCCATTATAAAGAACAGTATTCCCCGGCATAAAAATAAGCAGGCCTCTGCAGATTAAAGCTAATGCAACATTAGTCAAAGGGCCCAGCAATGCAACAACACCATTAACCATCATATTTGTTCTGTACCTGAACCACCCAAGCCTGTGGACAGGCATGATATGCAAAAATATTCCTCCAGGGATCAAAAGCCATATCTTTCCTCTTGAAAAAAAAGCAGCGCCCAAAGCAATGATTAGACCATACCACCATAACTTATACTCCAGTTTAAAACCCCATTCCAATGCCTGTATTTTTTGAATGGTAATATGGGCTAAAAAGCTGACAGCAACAATAATAAGGACAATAATAAGATTGATAGACCAGTCTAATAAATTAAATACAGGCTTTCCATCATCAAACCCAACAACAAAAGCCAATATGAGGATTGATATAACTATAGCCTTTATTTCCTCTTTTTTATCAACCCAAAAATGCTTCTTAACCTTGTCTTTCAAATCCTTAAAACTATACATTACCATCTTAATTAATACTTTATATTATAACTATTTAAAGATTTTTGTTTTATAACAACCCATATTAGTTATTGCTTACAAATCTCCACCAGATGGTACTACTAAATAAAGAAAACTAAACTATATATAACTGTATAAAAACATTTTTCATATAATGAAAGCGCAGTCTAGTATGGAGTATATAATAATTATCGGCGCAATATTTGTTCTTCTTATACCATTGTTGTATTATGCAGTCCATGAATCATCACAAAAAATAAGGCTGACCCATGCGCAGGATGCTGTTGCCAGTCTGGCAAAAACAGCAGACAGTGTCTACTCTTTTGCGCCGGGAACAAAAAGATATGTCTGGGTAAATCTGCCAAGCGGAATAGAATCTGCAACAGTAAAAGATAATACAATATCATTGGAATTACAGATATTTGGAGATATATCAGAAATATACTCAACAACAAAAGCAAACCTGACAGGAGAACTCCCATTCAATAAAGGAGCATACAGGATACCGGTGGAACTTCTGGAAAGCGGTTTGGTGCAGATAGGAAAAGCTAATGATACAACACCTCCTGAGGTAGTATGGACAAGCCCGCTTGGCTTAATAACATACAATGATATAACACTAAAGGCATATACAAATGAACCTGCGTTTTGCAAATATGACAACACAGACATGGACTATTATTCCATGTCAAATAATTTTAGCGGCGCCTCTTTATATCACGAATGCCATATAGGGATACTTGAAGATGGCTCATATCTTTATTATGCCAGATGCATAGACCACTATGAAAATGTTATGAACCATTCAGCTTTGATAAACTTCACAATAAACACAACAGGAGGAGAAGGTGGGGAGGGAGAGAATGAAACTAATGAAACCTATGAGAGTATCCCTCCTGTTATTAACCTTATAAGCCCTGAAACAGGGTATGTAGATAATGATAGCATAGTAGATTTTACTTATAACGTAACAGACAACTCTTCTATTAGTTTTTGTGAGCTGATAATTAATGGTACAGTAAACCAGACAGATCCATCAGTAACAAGAAACATAACACAAAGCTTCCAGGACGTAATACTTGATTTTGGAAATTACACGTGGAATATTAACTGCACAGATGTGCATGGAAACAAAGGGCAAAGCGAGATAAGAAACCTAACAATAAACCATACTCTTGATTATGATTTGCCAGAC
>JAGLZG010000008.1 GCA_023131705.1 Nanobdellota archaeon | reverse complement strand
CTCCTTTTTTTAGGGGCATTGTGCTTCATATATTTCTTTAGTTTAGCAGGTTTTACTTTTAACTGCTTAAACTCTTTCTTATAATCGCTGTAACTCATTCTTCTTCACCTACCTTAACATCAAATTCTTTTTTCATAAAATCTATTGATTCCTGTTTTGTGATAGCATGATTTTTATGAACCTTTTTCTTTGCAATTTTCCTCTTTTTTATCCTGAAACCAGGCCTTTCCAGAGTAACACAAACTTCCAGCCCGATTATGCCGATCTTAGGGTCATAATCAACATCAGGTATGTCTATATATTCCCCTATGCCAAACGAGATATTCCCATTATTATTAAATTGGCTTTCCCTCAAAACATTATCCTTTGATTTTAACAGTTTTATAAGCAGATTTCCTGCTGGTTTTTTTCTTAATGTTATCTTGCATCCTATTGGAAGCCCAATTCTTAAACCCCACTCAGGTATCCTTTTTTTTGCAAATGTTTTAACAGGATCAATCCCTGTAATATTCTTTAGTAGTTTCATGCTTTTATCCAGCCTGTCCTGATCTTTACCAGCCCCTATATTGAGGGTTATCTTCTCTATTCTTATATTTCTCATCACATTCATTCTTGAACCTTAATAATTGGTTTTTCTTTTCCAACAACAAAAGCATATTTTTTCAGGGTATAAAAAATTTCTTCCTTGCTTTTGCATTTTATATTGTTCCCTTCAATTGACTCGATACTGGCTGATTTTCCGCTATGTTTTCCTCCGATTAAGACTATCAGAGACCCGCCTTCTAATTTTATGCTTTCCTTTATCTTACTGCCGGGAACTTCTAATAGCACACTATCTCCAACCTTATAATTGTCTTTTTCAACAAGTATGTTCTTTCCATCATAAAAATTTAATTGCAGCCCTTTCCTGCTCATCATTTTTCCGGTTATCTTGCAAATCTTAAGATTAGCATCTTTTCCATCTATTTCCAGGACAGATATCCTTCCTTTTTTATCTAATAAGACCCTGTAATATTCCTTTAGAGAAGGAAAAGCCAGGCTGTCCATAAAACCAATAATAAAATTACCATCTTTTCTTCTCACACCATCTACCAAAACCTCATTGTTATTCAGGATATTTTTAACATCTCTTTTTGTTTTTGCAATCTTCATAATATCCCTTAACATAACAGTCAGAGGCAAGCCTAGTTTAAAATTATGAGGGCCTGGTTTAGGTCTTGCAACATATGCTATTCCTTTTCTCTTTATCTGCCATGTTTTTGGCATATCCAGTCTTTTCAAATGTTTTTTTGCCATCTTTATTTTCTCTCAGCTTTTTTTTCAACTGCCTTTTTTTCTTTCTCAGTTGCTTTTTCTTTATTTTCAACTTTC
>JAGLZG010000079.1 GCA_023131705.1 Nanobdellota archaeon | reverse complement strand
TTTCCGGCATTAACAATATATAATTTCTTAACATGCTCTAACAGCATCTGTGCAGCCTTAAAAGCAGAATTTCCCCCTCCGACAACAGCAACATCCATGTTCTTGAAAAAAGCACCATCACATATTGCGCAATAGCTGACTCCTTTTCCCTCAAACTCTCTTTCACCAGGAACTTTCAATTTTCTTTTTTCTGTTCCAAAAGCAAGAATTACTGCCTTTGCCTCAATATCTTTTTCTGCTGTTTTTATCTTAAAAATATCATTCTCTTTTTTCAGCTCTTTAGTGCTTTCATTTATTATCTCTGCGCCAAGAGCAACAGCCTGCTTCTCTACCTTGTCCATTAGATCAAGACCTGATATTGATTTAAACCCAGGCCAGTTCTCTACTCTTGGGCTTTTTGTTATAACACCGCCTATATCCTTAGAGATAACAATAGTCTTAAGCATATACCTTGTTGCATATATTGCTGCAGTAAGACCGCTAATTCCACCCCCTATAATTGCTAAATCATACATATCTTACTTAAAAAATTAGTAGTATATAAAATTATTGTAAAATGATATACTCCCAAACTAAATCCGATTGAAATTGGGGTTTCTCACGCAGAACTATCAACTTAAACTTTTCCCTCTAAAGAGGCTGCTAACTTTAGAAGTTACTTTAATGAACTTGGCTTATTTTTGTTTATTTTGTAATCTTTTCTTTGCTTTCGCTTTTAGTTTCATACCAAACTCAACTACTTCCTTTCCAAGTTCAGTAATCATATATGATTTCCATGCCAGCTTATCCGGGTTGAGACATTCTATTAATTCAGTTTTTTCCAAGCCATAAATAGCTCTACTTATGTTTTGTTGTTTTTGTTTTAATTTTTTAGCTATTTCGGTTTGTCTCAGTGTCGCATTCATATAAAGTACTTCTAAAATGCCTGACCTAAGTTTGCTTGGTATGATGTAAGCATACATCTCTTCTATGTTTTTACGTAGCATATCGTAACATTTATATAAAAGCGTTTATATATTTGATAATGTGACAATACGTAACAGTAGAATGGGGTTAAGAAAGTGCATAATGATCAGAATAGGGACGAATTAAAAGTAATTGAAGCGCTAGGAGAAGGTAGCCCTGCTTTGACATTTGAGGGGATTAAAGAAAAAACCAGTTTTAGTAACTCAAAATTAGAGCATATCCTTGATCCCTTGCTAAAGAAAGGTATTATTTCTGAAACAAAAACTGATGAAAACAAAGAAGAAAGCGAGATAGGATTATTTATTGGATTTTTCAAAATGTTCAAGTGCATCTTTTCCTTTATTGTTAATTTTTATGAAACGGAATTTCACCTTATTTGGATGTGAATAAGTTTCAATCTCAACTAAACCTAATTTTTCTAAAAATAAACAGTGTGGATAAATACTACTTGGAGACTTCTTTAATTTTTTTGTAACCCCATAAAAAGAAATTTGTTCATTTAGTTTTTTCAATTCTTTTAGAATAAGAATTTTAATTTCATCACCTCTTGTGAATTTGAATAAGTCTCTCTTCATTTTATAACCTATTATACAGAAGTAGAAAGATTTATATATAAGTTTTATTCCACAGTTGTATTAGGTATTATACAAAAGTATAAAACAAAATGCCGCAAGACAAAGAACAAAAACTATTCGAATTCTTAGAAAACGAGAAAGAAGAACTCTATCAATTAGAAAATCAGAATTCAAAACTAAGAACAACAAAAGCCCAATTAAAACTA
>JAGLZG010000078.1 GCA_023131705.1 Nanobdellota archaeon | reverse complement strand
TTTCCCAGCAGCATCATATCCCTTGAGCTCATCTCTGGTCACAATTCTTCCCTGATCCTCTGGGGACAGGCTCTGCTGATCAAAAGGAATCTGCTTGATATATCTGAGCCCTTTGGACTCTATTGGCAGGATGATCACATTGGAATCTGGTTTTTTTCCATATATCAACTCAAATTCCAATGAGCCAAATTCAAATTGCTTTGAGGGACTCTTTGGATAAAAGGCAAGATCAATCTCATCAATCTCATCTCTCCAGTATACTTTTTTGAGCTTGCCCTCCTTTTTGACCTTCACAGGATTGAGCTTCTTGCTGGAGGGGAATTTTATCTTGAGGAATGTATCATTCCATTTCTTGACCTTAATCTCAGGAATGAAATCAGGAGAGTCAGGATCACCTATCTCAACCTCACTGATTGAGTTGAATGATGCCTTGAAAGAGGAGTCATTGATCTCCTCAATGTCGATCTCTTTTTTTTTCTCAAATTCTGGGTAAATAATTTTCATAATTAGTCAATACAGGGAGCATTGACATCCTGAGACATCCTGCTCCCTGTTTCACTTACAATGATTTATTATGCAGGACTCCCAGCTGGTTGTGTGATTGTTGCTGCTGTGATCTTCACAGGGACTCCAGTTTCAATGTTGACTGAATTCAGATTCAAGTCCTTGCCAGTTGTCCCAACTGATCCACTCATGATCTTTGTTGCATCCCTGTCCTGAATCTCAAAGGCAGCTGCAACTCCTGTTGCCACCGCATCCTCTTCAGGCTCTGGAGTGACATCCATTGCAACTGATCCAGCAGCAGCAGCATCAAATGCTGGATTATTTAATGGAATAGTGACCAGAGTTGTTGCCATGCCTGTTGTCCCAATGACAAGGACTCCCTCAGTAGTCCCTGATCCTTCGTCAACATTATCAACCAGACCATCAAGCATATCATTTCTGGGATCGGTTTCTAATACCATGATATTCTCCTTCTGTTAAATTTTAAAAACTATGATTTTGTAGTGATTTATTATCTGATTCTGCCATGTCCCAACTGAATAGACTTCAAATGTATCTCCATATATGATCACCTTGTCTGCATTCACTGTCTCTGGAGAGCCTTTCTTCCCTTCCTTTGCTGTCTGGAGAGGAGTGTCTGTATAAAGTCGGTAAGCTTCAGACTGTCTCCTCTCATCAGGCAGCAACTCCATCTCATTTGCTTTTAATGGCTGAACACTTGCCCTGATTGTGAATTCACTCTCTGCTCCCTCCTGATATATTCCCAGCACATATGAGCCAGCTGCGACTCTCTTGACTGTCAATGTCTGTCTTGGGATCATTATTTCATGACCTCAATATGCTGAATTGACTGGAGCATCTGTCCTGTGTCAATCAGAGGATTAGTGCTCCCCTTCCTCTTCTTTGTAATTGCAGCCAGAGGAGGGAATTTGAGAGCAACAATCTTCTGCTTGACTTTTGTTGTCATGAATTCTCCCAACAATCCAATTGCTGTTTTTGCATTAATCTCTCCCAGATACATCTTGTCAAGTGCTTTGTCCTGCAATCTGGCAATTTTCACTCTCTGCTCATCAGTTGTCGATCTGAGAAATGATCTCTCAGGGACTATCTTTGAACCGTATTCATGGACAGCTCCAATCACAACCAAATCACTCATCTGGTCTGCTGGAGGATGTCCTGATCCAATGCTCTGAGGCTGTCCAACTTGTGCATTCTCAGGAAGTCCTATCTTTGTATATGCTCCATCCAGCTTTTTGACTTCCCTCTTGATCCTGTCCCAGCCTCTGTCAATGTCCCTGACTGTCATGATAACTGATCACTGCTTCCCATCCTGTTTGTTCTTGGAGCAAATACACAATTATTGATCAGCTTCTTGAGCTCCTGTCCATATCCTGTTGATCCCAGATCAGTCTCATCTCCAGACTTGTGATACGATCTGGCAAGGTCTCCCTCTTTTTCAGAAGCAATTGCTCCAGCAGCTCCTCCAGTATTCTCTTTTGTAAGCATATGCAGGACTTTAAGTGCAACAGCTGTGTTGTATTTGTCTCCAAATACAGGTTGACTGAGCTCCAGCTCTGCCAGAGCAATGAGATCATCAAG
Organism: Nanobdellota archaeon; assembly: GCA_023131705.1. Classification (GTDB taxonomy): domain Archaea; phylum Nanobdellota; class Nanobdellia; order Woesearchaeales; family B3-WOES; genus JAGLZG01. The sequence continues at coordinate 33,887 of JAGLZG010000078.1, read as the reverse complement.
TCTCGGCTCTGATGCATATGCTGGAGCTCTAAGTATTATGATATTTTTTGCTGTATTAATTGGCATTATATGCCTTTGATTTTAGTCTGAATCTTCTGAGTCTCTGTTTTCTCTGTCCTCTTCAATCTCTGCAATCCTTTTGTCAATTGCATTGAGGACACTGACTCTCTCCTCTTCCTCTCTCAGCTCATTGAGCTTCTTGACACTGAACACTCCCTTGAGTGCTTTGATCAATTCTTTTGCAGTCATGGAAGCTCCATCAATATCATCAACATCAGAGACTGGCTTGCTTCCCTTATTCCCTGCTGTCAGGACATTGATCAGCTTGTCCTCTTTGAAGTCTGGAGATGCCATGATCTTCTTTGCGTTTTCCTCAGTCAATATATTGGCAGCTGGCATAATAAAAATGCCAGCAATCTTCCTGACATTTGTTCTCTTGCTGTAAATAGTAATCATAAAACTCCCCTTTAATTAAGATATGAAAAAATCAAGGCAGGACAGAACAGACTGCCCTGCCTCATTTATTATAAAAAAGAAGGTTGTGAGGTTGTATTCTATCCGCTTTTAAATTCCTTCATATATCGCAACTGACAGAGGATAGTATATGATAACTCCTCCACATCTGCTGTGACATGGAACAACATATTCCAGACCTCTCTCTTGGACAGGGAGCTGCTCATATGGCTGAGGAATCTCAAGAGTGAGATTCATTGGATCACGTCTGTAACATATAAGCAGATTGGCAGCTCCTGAGCCAGAAGGCTTTGGATCAACAGCCTTCAGCTCATTGAGAGGCTCAACTCTGTCAATGTAAGGATTGTTTTCCAGAAAATATTTCAGAATAGTTGTGTCACTGTTTGCACTTCTTGGAGTGCTTGCAATATGTGTATATTCCAGATAAGGAAGCAGGACGGTATTTGGCTCTTCCACTCCCTTTGTCAAGTCAACAATGTCTCCAACAATCTCATTGAGATCAGCAAGAATCTCATCTGGAGTCTTTGCGTCAGTGATCCAGCTTGTCCTGCCCGATCTGGTCGGGACAGTGCTCACTGTGATATTTGGATTGTAGATCATGCCAGTCAAGCCAGCATATTTTGGAAGAGCAGGATTGCCATACCATGCAATGTCATTGACTTCCTGATCATTTGCTTTCCTTGCAGCAAGAGCTTTCCTGTTGGGGAGATTCTTGCCAGCCTTTGCAGATGCTCTCACATCCTGAAGGCTATATCCAAAAGAATTCCCAATCCCTCTCACTGGAGTTGTGAATTCCTTTCCCTTGACATCTGCTCTTGGCAGATCATCAGCATAATCAGCAATGATTTTTGCCATTCCAACCATATCATATTGCTCATATGTGATGGAATTTGCTCCTGAGCCAGCTTCACCAGACACAGGAATCAGAACTGTTGCTTTGAATTGAGGATAACGGATGTCATATGCAGTCGCTTTGATATGCTCAAGCTCTCTTGCAAAAAAGATGGACTCATTGGCATCCAGATTCAATGCTTTGACAATTTCTTTCATAATGTCTCCCATTTTTTAAGTTAAAATTTTATTATTTTTCTTTGTCAATTATTATAACCTGATTAATTGCCATTGATTAAGGGATATTGAGCTCAAGCAATGCAAGTCCAGCAGCTGCAACACTTGATCTGAATTTTCCTCCTGTTGTCATGTTATCAGTTGAGACATTTGTGAATTTTCCATTCTGATCCATGTCAACATATGCATCATCATCAGCTGTGACAGCCTTTGATGTTTCTGCCCATGCCATCCCTCTCCTGAGCACTGAGACAGCTTCATTCGCTTTGTACTCTGTCACTCCTGTCAAGAGGATTTGCTCCTTTGCTCCTGTTGTTATAGCAATTCCTCTGAACTCATCATCTGCTGAATATGTCACAGTGCTCCCAGCCTGAGAGATTCCTCCTGTGACAGCAACGTCTGTGACAGATGCATCCTGTCCAACAGTCTCAATGAGATATGTTTTATTTGATGCATCCAATGGATCAAGGATGCAAGTGACTCCAGCCATGCTGTTGATCTCAGCTGCCAGAGCAGCAGCAGTTGTGTCATGGTCAGTGTCCCAATCAACCTCTATCCAGTCAACTCCATTGACCTTGCCATTGATTGCATTGCCATCCACAAAGTCTGCATCAAAGACCAGCTTTGCATTATCATTTTTTGGAATGACAACCAGCCTTGTCTCTCCTTTTTCACCAGACACTCCCAGCCCAAATGCAATTGCTACACCAGCAATGAAGCTCTCAACAGTGTCAAATCTGGAATCAGCCTTCATCCCTGCAAAAGATGGATTGAGATTCCTGTTGTAAGCTGTTTGACTCATATTTTCCTCCAATAATTGAGGTTAAAAAAATTAAATGATATATTCCTTAGTTTTTGCCTGTTGTTATTTGTAAATTACTTTTTCTCTTCCTTCTTGTCCTTCCATGCATCCTGCATATCAGTTACCATTTTTTTCTGAGACTTTTCCTGATCGGCAGCTTCATCCTGATGATCTGCATTATCATCATGAATCTTTCTTGTATTGTCTGCATGAGCAGAACTGTCATTCACAGGAGCAGCCTCAACAATTGCATCAAATCTGGCATTGATATAATCATCAGACTTTCCCTCAAGGTCAATGTTGACCTTGCCTTCTTTGTCAGTGTGCTTTTTGATGATCACTGCCTTTTTAATATCAGCATTTGTCAAGGAATCAAACTTCTTGACTTCCTCTTCATCTATGATCACCTTCTTTGCACCATCAATGAGAGCAACTCTTGCCTTGACAGCCTTCTGAATTGCCTCATCAGCTGTTGCTTTTTCCAGCTCTGTGATCTTGGTTGTCTGCTCATCATTCTTTGCCTGCAGAGTGTCAAGCTCTGTCTTTTGTGTCACAGCAGCAGCATCCAGCTCAACAATCTTTGCAGCTTGCTTGCCATGTGAATTTATGACCTCTTGAGGACAGTCATATTCAATTCCATCAATATTGATTTTAGGCATATTGCCTCCTTTTGGATTGTGGTTGGGATCATTTATTGACAAATCATTCTCATCATTCTCTATCTCAAAAAATTCATTCTCATCAAGATTGAGAGCTGCCATTGCTCCAGCTCTTGCTCTGTCAACTATTGCCAGATGATTATATCTGATATTGGTCTGGACATGATCATATTTTTGTCCTCCATAGATTCCATCTTCCTTGACCAGATCAGAATAATATCCCAGAGAGAGCTCACTCTTTCCCTTCTTGACATCATCAACACTCTGTCCATCTGTAATCACAAGAGATGCCATGACAAATTTTCCATCAGGTCTGATGTTCTCTCCAGTGTTGCCGATCTGGAGCTCCTTTGCAGTGTCTGCATTCACAATCTTTGTTGCTGGATGTCCATTGGTGATTGGAATCATCTTCATGGAATCAAGGGAGGCAGCCTCAAAGACATGATCTGGATGCCTCAGCTCTCTCCTGATTGATCCATCATTATTTCGATACAGCAATACTCCAGTCCTTGTGACAACAGCATCAGCTCTGACATATCCCTCTGGAGTGTCTTCAGCCTTGCCTCTGAGAACAGCTCTGTCAAATCTGAGGAGATCATCCTGATCTGACTTCTCTGCCTTCTCAAAGAGAGTGACTTTGATATCATGACTCTTCAGCCATGATTTGGCTTGCTCTGCTGAGAATTTGGACTTTGGGAATCTGTATGCCTGAGCAGTTGAGGAGGTTTCTCCCTTCAATTTCCCTCCATAGATCATGACTCCATCTGGGAGAGTCTTGAGGACAACAATATTCTGGAATGCATCTGGACTCTTGACTCTGGCAGCATGAAAATTGGGGAATGGCATATGTGAGAATCTCCTGAAAATTTATATAAAAAAAAAGAGCATCCTGACACTTCACAATCAGGATGCTCTTTCAACCATTGAACAAAGAGAAAATATTGCAGCAACAGAAAAGAACACAACCTCAATCTTAATAATAGTTAAAAAATCAGGAAATTGCAACAACTTTTTTTAGGCAGTTGACAGGAGCTCAAGTTTTGGGGCTTGCCTTATTCTCGTTTTTTATGATGGGCAAATCATGATTGATATTGACTGAAGTGCTTGCAATTCCTCCATCCTTACAGTTTATAGTGACCACAATATTCCCTGTAAATTTTCTGGATAAATAATCAGCAAGATATTGAGTCAGAGACTTGATCAATTCAGTGATTGATGTCTGAGTCTTTTGATTCATCATGATCTGACAAATTCCTTCTGTTCAAATCTGATCCCATGATCTCCAGCAAATGGAGTCTGATGCCTGTGAATCCCTGTCATTTTTTCCTCTTTGCTTTGATGTCTGCCAGAGCTCTTTTTTTCCATCCCTTCTCAAGCTCTTTAGGCTCTGCAAATTCCTCTCCAACAATATCAGAGATCACTGCCTCAGCATAACATCTGCATTGGGGGTCTTCAGAAGGATGTCCAGTGTCTGGAGGAGGCTTGTCCCAGCTGTATATGTTGCCTTCCTTGACAACATGATTCTCTCTGACTCTCTCATCTCTGGATGTCCTCCATCTGTATCTCCTGACTCCCAGATCATTCTGTCTCTGCTGATTGAGGTCTCCATTCAGCTTTGAGACCTGATCCCTTGCAATAAGCTTGACTCTGGTGATCAGCTTCCTGAAGATTCCCCTTTTCAGCTTTGTCCCGAAAATTTGACCTCTGATCTTTTCATGCCTTGCTCCACTGGCAACTCCCCTCTGGACAATTCCCTGAATATCATCATGGACTGACTGAGCTGCATTCTTGATCAAGGCTGAATTCTGCTCTGTGAAGGATGAGACCATATCTCCCAGCCAAAACTCTCTTGGCAGGAGAGGGACTCCAACAGTTGACTTTAGGAACTTTCTCCATTCCTTGTCATGCCAATTCGCTGTCCTCTGTCCAATATTTCCAGCAACATCCCTGAATCCCTTGAGAGTCTGATTGACCTTGATTTGCATATCATTGATTATCTGAGTTGCATTCTCACCCCATCCATCAAGCTTGAGCTGATCTCCTCTCAGCATATCAGCCTCAGCAACCAATGACTCCAGATGAGGGGAGATCATCTCCTCAGCCAATCCTCTCCATTCCCTGACAAGTGATGCCAGATATTTGAAGTATGTCCTCTCAATAGAGCTGGGATGGAGCATCTTTGGAGGCTTGCCAATCTTCCTCTTCCCTGCTTGCTTCATGGCATTCCTCACACCCTCATTGACTATGATCCTTTTTGCCATGATCAGTCCTCTTCTCTTTCGCCTTCCTCTTTGATCTCAGTCTCAATGCTGTATTTATTGCCTCCATATCTGGACTCTCTGACTTCCTCTGGCTCAACAATATTGGAGTTGATTTCAATCTCATCCTTTTCAGCAATGATCTTCCTGAGCTCTGCCTCTTCCTTCTCTGTGAGCTGCCAGAGAGGATTGAATATCACATCCCATTCCTCAAGCTCTTTTCCCTTGAAGTCAGTCTGTGATCCCATCATGATTATTTGACAAAGCCTGATCAGCTGATCATACATCTTCTCTTCCTGCTCAGAGGAAATGTTATCATAAAAATTGATCTTGTCTCCCTCTCCAGTTGCATTCAGTCCAGCTGGAGCTCTTCCCATCAGCAGGGAAATTGGGAGTCCTGTTGATGCACTCAATGCCTCTGTGAATTTATTTATCAGATCAGGAAGTCCTCTGACAGAGGAAGACTTTTTCTCAAATTTTTCCTCTGAGTCAATGAGGATAGTATTGATCACACTCTTGGACAGGTTCAACAGCTCCAGCCTTGTCTTGATGTGCTCTTCCTCTCCTGATGCAATCATCTCAGAGAGTCCTTGTATTGATAGGATGCCAGTCTCAAAAAAGCTGATGATTGATTCAGCACTGCCATATACATTTCCCAGAGACCTCAGAGCTGAATATGGAGCTTGAAGCTCTGAATCATGCCAGCCGTTATTCCTTGCAAGAATCAAGTCTGGAGTCTCAGCTCCATCAAATCTCAACACTCTGCTCTCATGGATTGTGAAGGCTGCTCCAGTGTGAGTGCTGATCATATATTGCTCTGGCTCTCTATAATTGTTTTTTTCTGGATCAGTGTATCTCTTGATGATGTTGCATCTCCATCTGTCATATACTTTCAGATAGTGGATGTCTCTGATTCCATCCTCATAGAGCTCCTCTTCCATAGGTCTTCCATCATCAATTCCCATAACAATCAGAGCTCCTCCATGCAGCCTATTCCATTTGAGAGCCTTCCTGAACATCTTCTTTGCTTTCAAGTCCTTGAGCTTTTTCAGGAGCCTTCCTTCAGCATCTCCCTCAATTTTGATCCACTTCCTGACCATTTCATTTGCAACCAGATCAATAACCCTCCTTGCAAATCCATCTCCTCTATACATCTGATTGAGCATTGACTCTGTCAAGGTCATGGCAGCTCCAAAGGTTGTTGATACCCTGCTGTCCTTGTTCATGATACCAAGACCAGTGAGGAGATTGATCCATCCATCAGAAACAAATTTTTTGATTCCCTTCTTTTCAGCCATGCAATTCTCCTTTATAAAGTTAATAGTTTTGTATAATCAAGAACTTTCCCTCCAAATTTAGTATACAGAGCATATCTCTCAGCATCCTTTGTGTGATCATTCTCTTTTTTGGGCTTGTCAAGTCCTCTGAGTGAGGCTTTCTGATCCCAGATGTATCCATAATACTCCTTGATTGTCATGGGACAGGACTGGCATATTTTATATGATCTTTTCTGGAGCATTGTTGCCTGAAGTCTCAACCCATTGTCAACATCATTATCTGCCGTCTTAATATTAAATATACTCTTTGATTTTAATTGTGCAATAAAAGAAGTTGCAGAGGGATCAATGTATATGGCTCTCGGTTTAATATCTCCCAGAAAGTTCTTGAAGTCTCTTGCATATTGGGAATCTGTTTTCTGCTTCTGAGCCTTCTTTCCATGATAATAATACTCTTTCTCACACCAGATTTTAGGCTGTCCATGAGTCGGTCTGTTCTTTACTCCAAAGAGCAGGAAGACACAGGGATTCTGTGTTCCATAGTCCACTCCAACAACATAATAATCTGCCTCTGGAGCTTGCTTGATTGTGTGAATGTCCTCATCAAAGAAATCATATATTGCTCCCTCAGCAGCAACCCAGAGTCCCAGAATAAATCTCATGAACCAGAGACCTGTATATTCTTTTTTGATGTTCTCAATGTAATCTGCTGGAAGAAAGATGTTGTCTTCCAGACCGAAGTGAAAACTTGCCAGACTCAGTTCTTTTATTCTGTCAAGAAAGTCAACTTTGAGCCAGTGAAGAGGATTGTCAGTGTTGGTTGTGCCAAATATCTTTGCTCCTCCAACTCTATTTCTTGAGAGGAGCATCTTCCAGAATGATTCAGGATAGAGCGTGATCTCATCACAGTATGATCCAGCAGCTGTCAGTCCCCTGATCTTCCCTTCAGCTCTCTCATCATTTGCTCCATAGGTGAATATTTTTCTGCCCCAGAGATCAATCTCTCCCTTCCCTGAGAAGTATTGCATATCATTTCCAATCAGGAGCTGCATGATGTCAATAACATTCCTCCTGAGAGCCCTGTCTGTCTTGCCTGTCATGATGAGATTGCCAGTTGGAGCATTGCCAATATATTGAATCCATCTGACTATGGATGCAATGGTCTTCCCTGAAGAGACCGATCCCTCCCAGATGTTGATCCTCTTGTTGGACTTGAGGATGCTTACTTTTTGTTTATTAAATAGCTTCATTTGACATTATTCCAGCATCTTGTCAATGTTCTTGAGGATTCCTTCTCTGTCACTGTCTCCAGCAGCTGGAGGATTGTTGATGCTCATCCACTTTCCATCTCCACAATTCACAGCTGAAAAAATAGTGATCATGGCATTGGGGAGGACTCTCTTTGTGACAACCTTCCTTGATATCTCTGTCCCCCAGATGATTTTCCCATTCTTGAATCTTCCAACAGGGATATTCTTTTCAGTGGTTGTGACCTCATCATATTCCCATCCTTGCAATTGCTTGACTATTGCATCTTCAGCAATTCTGAGGATTGTGTCCTTGCGTCTGGCAATTCCTTTTTTTATGGCAGTTTCAATTGGTTGCTTGAATTTGGCATAATGTTTCTTTTTGCCTCTTCCATATCTATAATTTTTCCATGTTGAATCAGCCCAATCCAGAGCTTCTGCAATCTTATGATTTGAATCTGCTCCAGCAGCAACAGTGTCCTCCAACAGCAGGAGGAAGTCTGCATCAATAACCTTCTTTTCAAGAGCCATTTTTGAGTCCTGATATAATATGAGAGGATGAAGCTCTTTTCAGAGCCTCTGTCAAGTGAGGTTGTTTTCTTGAGGTTGTATCTGTGAGGTTGTATCTTTAAATATCAATATGTATAGATGCTCTGTTCTTTGTCTTGTATGGATAACATCTGACACTAATTCCTTTGGGAGCTGTTTTTCCTATCCTTCTGATTGCGCTTGTCAACAGAGACAACTCTTTCCTGTAATCTTTTTTAAAATTCACAGAATTACGTATATTATACACTCTTTTCCCATGCAATTCAAGAAGTCCCCAGCCTTCAGGGAGATTCTGTGGATGCAAGAGCTTTCCAATTGTAAAGTAATATCTTTGACTTCCCATGCCTGACTCTGGATATCTTCTGTAAGATTTGTATTTGTCAGTATTAAAATCCATGATAGATGCTTTGCATTCAATGAGAGTGCTGTTATATCCATTGAATCCAATGACATCAGCTTCCTCTCCTGCTCCGCTTGCCATTTCAGTGATCACAATCAGATATTTTCCTCTCATCCACTTTGCAGCAATTTGCACCAATTCACTATGCTTCATTCAGCCCTCTCCCATTGCATAAAGTTATAAGAAGGAATCTCCTCCAGCATGATATCAACAACAGACTTCTCAGGAGGAAAAGATTTCATTCTCTTCCCTCCTCCCCAGACAGCCCCCTCCTCTGGCTCAATCTTATATTGAATAGTTGCAATTGTCTGAGTCTCCTGAATCTGGAAGGATATGAATGTCACTGTTGTTTTAATATTTGCCATTGTCAATCTCCTCAATTTGTAGATATATCAACATTCATGACTATTGGACTTTTATATCTGAATTGAAATGCTTTCCTGATATGAGGCAGCCTTGCCTTGTCCATCAAGAAGAGCTCCTTATCTTCTGAATCAACAATGTCAATTGTCAGGAATCCATCCTTGACCTCTATTTTGAGATGAGTGTCTTTAAAAGTCTTTGTTATGTTGTCAATAAGCATTGTCCTCAGATTCTCTTTTATATCTGGCATATCAATCTCCTTTATTGCAGATGTTTTGCAGTCTGTCAACTGCCTCAGCTGGCAGCTTGTCTCTGTTGACTCCCAGCCATGCAAGGACATTCCCTGAGAGCTTCTGTCTTTTATCAATAAATATCTCCATGTCTTCATCAGCTTGCTTCAAGGCATCCCTCATCAACTCCAGTGTCTGCTTGACTCTTCTATTCTTGAGTCCCTGAATGCAGAGCTCAAGGAGCTGTCTTCCTGTGATTTCAATCCTTCCCATATCAGCATCCTCCTCCCTCAACATTAATTCCTCCTGCTTCAAATTTCTCCTCAATCTCTGGAGTGATCATCAGCCAGAATGTCTTGAATTTTTTTCCTAATTTTGGCACTGCTTTCACTTTGACATATTTTCCTTCAATGTCAATCACTGTTGCCAATCCATAGTCTCTCTCTTTACCAGTGAAATCATTGACCATTCCAAGAGATGCAGTTGATTGTCCTTTTTTCATCATGACTCCTCCTTGACGTTCTTGACGTTGTAGAATACAGTTGCAATCTGAATCATGAAGTCAATCCATACAAGCAGCAGATTCAGTTGAGCTGCAATGAGTGAATTCTTTGGATACAGACCATATTGACACTGGAATTCCAGATGTCCATCCATGATCTCCAGACTCTTCTGAGCCTGTCCCAAAAAATAGAGATGGATCAGACTCCTGAATCCATCTCTGATTCTGAAGATCAGCTCTCTCATTTATCCTCTCAGCTGGGAAGAGGGATTCTCCTGCATATCCAGAATGTGAGTCAGGATTCTGGCTGCCATTGCTCCAGTGTGAGCTGCCTCTTTCATGAGGTCTGTATATAGTCCATCTTCATATGTGATCTGATTTGCAGCCTTGCAGACCTCTCCAGCTTCCTCAGCCAGAATGGATGCTGCATGAATAGGATCAGCTGGGAATTCAGGAAAATTCTTCAGAGCCTTGTCATGAGCACTCTGGATGATTGCAAAGGCTGATGATGCCTTGAATGATCTGGAGACAGCTTCATCATGAGGATTCCCCTCAATCTCCCTCCTGACCAGCTTCAGAAGCTCGAAATAAAAATTATATGCTCCTGTATTATACATCTTATCCTCAGCAGCTCGCTCCTGATCCCTGACCCCTATCCTTGCAAGGACATCATCCTTTGTGTGCTCCAGCCACTGGATATCAATCAGGCATGATGTCTCAGCTGCTTTTTTCAATTCATCAAAGGCAGCATTCTCTGTGATGCTGCCTCCCTGACAAGTGAATTCACAGTCTTCCAACTGCTGGACAATTTCCTTTAGATTCATAATTGCTCCCCTTTGTTAAGATTATATCAATTTCAGATTTCCAGCTCTCCACAATACAACATCAACAACTCCAATCCTGTCTCCTGACTTTTCAGACAACTCGCCGCAAAGCTCTTCTGGAGTTGAGTGATACTTTGCTGCAATCCTCATCAGATGTCTGTCTGGCTTGCAGCAATCAGTCCCCAGATTCCTTGCCAGATGATACTTGGTTATGTTGCCGATATATGGAAGAGTCTGAAGATAACTCAATTTGAGGTCTGTCTTTTGATATTCCTCCCAGATTTTATGTCTCTTTATCCAGACAGATTTGATTGCATTGACTTTCCCTGTGTGATTGAAGACTCTTGCAATGTCAACTCCCTGATGAATTGCCTGAATCACTCTTTTGAAAATCTCATTTGCAATCTGATTTTTCATGCCACTGTTGATCACAACATGAATGTATTCAATGCAGAATTCAGCAGCAGCAGTTGGAGGCTTTATGTTTTGAGCCCACTGGATATCCTTGATATATCCCTTGTCAATGACATCCTTTTTGATTTTATTGTATTCTGCCAGTTTCATCTCTCCCCTTTGTTAACGTTTAATATTTAACAACAAGCCAGAGAAACAACATTATGACAACCCCAACATACAATCCATAACAGAATGATGTTGGATCAATCATGCTGGTTTCCATGAAGTGCATTCAGTCCCACCATCAACTCCTCCATCAGCAGAGTGAGGACACTCTTCAACTGATGCAGCACAAGTGCCACAATCATGAGGAATCTCTTCAACATCCCTCAACAGCTGATCATGCCTGATCCCATGCACATCAGCCTCCAAGAGCAGGGAACAGAGGAATCTGGTCAAGATGATTGGTATCTCATAGAGATAAAATCTCTCATTCCCTGTGATCGCTGCCTGATCATAGTTGACCTTCTCAGGATCATGGTCTCCACAAGTTATCTTGATATTCAGCTCTCTCATTTTTTCCTCCTGTTGATTCTCCTGCTCAGGCTCTTCATCTTCCTGAGCTTCTTTTTCCTGACAGCCTTCTTTTTTTTAGACATTCAGCATCCTCCTGGGTGCTCCAGCTGCAAGATCATTCCTCCCTATTTTAATATATCCATTTTCGTCAATGAATTCCTGCATTGCTTTCAAAAAATTATAATAAGCATGATCATATTGAAGACACATGACCTTGTGAGCTGGATCAACTCTGGGACAATCCTCCTTTGTGAAGAGAGGGCACTTCAGGCACTGACAGGCATCAGTGACAACTGGACATTCAAGCATATATCTCTCAGCATCCTTGCTATCGTCTGAGGCTGGCTGAGGCTCAGGACAACCATTGGGACAGACTGTCCCAGTCCCTTCCAGCACTGCTCCGCACTTCATGCACTGTCCCATATGCTCAGACCTCCCTCAGTGAGTCTTTGAATGTTGTGGATGGGAGAGTTGCCTTGAGCTCTCCAGTGATTGCCTTGTCAAGCTTGCTCTTTTCCCTTCTGCAAGTTGAGCATATTTCAACAGCTCCCCTGTCAACCTTCATGAGAGCACTATCTCCATCCCTCAAATAACATGGATTCTCAGGATGCTCCTTGACAAATCTGCATCCCTTCTCATATCCTTTGACTGCCATTATTAACCTCCTTTTTTATTGAAAACAACGTTTACGAAATGGGTGTCAGTTTGCTGCCTTTGAACTTATTAAAGATTCCTGTCTCACAGAAATTACAAAGCTTTGGTCTATTGGCACAATAGTCGCAAAGATCATCGGAGCAAATTACATCCCTTTCGTTGTTATCAAATGTGGAAAGTTCAGCTTCCTCTTTTTCGTGAGACCAATTTCCATTAGCCCACTGACAAAAAGCCTGTTGAATTATATCACCATTAAGATTAGACAAGTTAATCATACCATTTAATCCGAGTGGTGATTTAACCTCAAGCCACCAACCATCATCCTTGTTTAAAATTTTAGCACCAAGTAACATTTGGCATCCTTTCAATTTTCGTTATGAGCTTGGAATTATTGACAACGGCGATCAACGCCCGAAGTATCCGACTATAATCGAGCTGCGCTAAAAACCGTTTCAGACCATTGTTTAATTTCATCCATAGTCATTATACCGAGTGCTTTATCACGATTCGGAACCAACTTCCAAAAATCTTTAAACTTCGGATATTTTGGGCTTGATTTGTTGGAGGATGCGGAAAGATCAACTTCCCATTTATCAGCGGCGGCATCAATAACGTGACACAACTTATTCGCTATATCAGGATGCACCCCCTTATCCACAAGAACTTTTGTAAATTCAGGCACAGTTTTCGCTGATTCATAAACTTTGACTATTTCATACGGATCCATTTTAATTAACATAAAACCTCCTTATCGGTTAGCCGTCTATAAAAATTGTTCTGATCTTGGAGTTTCCTCCAACAATACAAATGGCAGCTGTTTCAATTGCTGCCTTTGTAAGTTATTAGATATCCAGCTTTGTCTGCTCCCTCTCTCCCTTGATATATGCTTCAGCTTCAGAGATCAGCTTGCCGATTGCTTTGAGGCACTTCTCAGGCATGATCTTTTTTGGATTCTGTTTTTTGTCCTCTGGATTCTTTGCAGATTTGAATGGAGTGATCACATTCATGACATCATCACTCTTTGTCAATTTCTTAATTGCTGTGATCTTTGCTCCCATCAAGCAGGAGTCTCCAACTTCTGTGAGTGACACTCCAGAGACTCTCATTGTCTCAGCATACCCATCAGCCAGCTCACACATTAGGATTACAAAAGGTCTGAGCTTCAGCAATGCCTGATAAAATGTGGGCTTTGCTCTCTCTGTTGATTCCAACATATGAAAGTTGACAGTCCCAGAGCTTTCCTTTGTCTCCCATTCAATCAGAATGGAATTCTTGAGATTCTTGATTTTAGATATTCTCACACTTCCTCCTTTTATGTTAAGATAAATATTTCACAACCAGCAGAGCCTCTCTTCAACTCTCCTGACAGATGCAACTCAGGACAGACCAGCCATGAATCATCTTTGATGATCCCAAAGTCAACAAGCAAATCCATGACAGAATCTGCTTTATTTGTCAGATCGGCAACTTTCAGATCAGGAAAAAAGAAGTTAATCTTTATCTTCTGGACTCTCTGGAGTGACTGTCTCTGAATTCTCTGCTGCATCAGTTGAATCATGCTCTGGTCTCTCCACTGGAGGAATCTCTTGCTGGGAGATATCCACCTTTGTCTGGTCTTCCTGTTCTTGTGTATCTCCTGACTGTTCTTTTTGGATGGGACTCTTCCCTCCAATAACATCCTTATCATGTGCAATCCTCAATTCAATAGTATTTTCTCCTTCAATAACTTTGTATTCAAATCCAGATAGAATCATCTGAGTCCCTTCAAGCTCTGGATTTGGTTTATGGAGAAATATTGAGCCATATCTGGTGATAAGCTCATCCTTGATATAAATCTGTATGAACATAAAAGCTCCCCTTTGTGAAGGTAAGAATTAGTGAATAGTGAAGTCCTTTGATAATTCTGGATATTTAAGAAGGCAAGCATCAGCCAGCAGCCTCCATCTGTTCTCAAAAATTATACTCTTTGATTGAATCTCCTCAGCCATGCCAAGAATGTCTCTTGCAATTTTTTTGCTGATGAATATCTCCCCCTGTAAAGTATTGTCTCCCATTTTAGAATATGCTTCTGAAGTGTATTGAGTGCAATTGATGCTGCAAGCCAGCTCATCATGAGCCAGAATTTTACAGTCTTTTTGATTTATGCAGTCGGTTGATGTTGGCAAATGATCCTCAATTGTGAAATTGCCACTTAATAGCTTTCAGCTCCTTATATTTCTTTGTGAGCTGGACAATCAGGAGATAGTCTTGGAGGAGTTGTTGATCCTGCTGCTTGACCTTGATCTCCAGCTTGTCTATATATTGAGCAGCATCACTCAGCTGCTGCTTAATGTCTTTTTTCTTTTCTGCCTTGATGTTCAATTCTGATCCTTTTTGTAAATATATGAAATATTTTTCAGGACTCTCCATGCCTGTGTCAATCTATAAGCAATATAAAAAAGAATTGCAAATCCTGCAATAATAAAAATTATTGTTGACATCTGGCATCATTCTCAATCATAAAATATGACACATCCTGATCAAACAGATAAAAGTGAAGACCAATGATCCAACCATTGCAGCAAAAAGAGTTGCAACAATCAGCCTTCCCAGCCAGTCAGGATTGATCCATCTCATTTGAGCTCGCTGATCTCTTGATTGATCAGATCACATCCAAATCTGACTCCAGCTGCAAATTTGCTGTCAGGAATATGAGGATCAGCACTTCCTGATCCATTAACAAGCTTGTCGCTTTCCTCTGGATATCTTTTCCTGACATCAACAACTATGCTGAAGACAGATTCCATTTTTTCAGACAGCCTCTTCTCAGAATAGTCATGCATCTGGCTGAAAAAATAATCCTTCAGCTCCTGAATGTTGATCTCTCCATTCTTGAATTTTTTGATCTTTTCCTCTGTGTCCTTGTCCAGTTGAATAATACTTCCATTCATACAAACATCTCCATTTGTTTAATTTGACCACTTCCCTCTCTCATCTTGACAATAGTATAATGGAGGGAATTTCTCCTCTCTTTCAGGTGCTGGATTGTCCCCAGCAGCTGCTCATAATTCTCTGCAATATAATATCCTTGATCACCGCTGGCAATCTGGACTCCATTCCTCCTGCCATGCTGGATCAATCTCCTGATCTGTGAGCCACTCAGATTGAGCCTCTTCTCAATCTCTCTGGATGTCACTGGCTCATCCTGAGTCCTTGTCTTAATTCCCTTGATCAGTCTTGTATAATGTTTCGAGAAGAGACTGGACTTTTCAAATTGCCTCATCTCTTCTGTGTATTTATCAAAATTCTGCATGAGCCTCCCCTCTCCTGTCTGAATCTTCCTGCTGCCTCGGCTCCAATCATTCCTCCAAGAGCTTGATTCCTCCTCTTGAGCTCTTCCCATATCTCAGGGAATAATGTCCTGAGCTTGAGGCTGTTTTTTGAATCAGCCTTCATCATTGCAGCCATAATCAGAGCATAGAATGGATTGTTCTGCAATTTGAATGCTGCTCTATATTCATAAATACCCATTTTTATCTCCTCAGAATCATCTGGAGGCTCTCAGAAGCTCTTTGAGCTGATCCGCTGCTGGTATCCATCACGATATCCCATGATCCTCTCTCAGAATGTCTCCAGTGAGCTCTCATTTGATTCTGGTTAATTAGTTGAGCTTGTTTTCAGACAGATCATCAATTATCTGTCCAATTGATTGAATCGGTCTTGTCTCTGATTCTTTTCCGTCTGGCAATTTTATGACCTTGATTCCATGAATAGTCTCTTTGATCCATGTCTGGACTCTCTCAGGATGATCACTCTCCTCAGCTTTGGCTTGCTTTATATATCCAAGCTTGCCAGCAGGATCATCCTTGAGACCTCCTGTGATATATGCCTTCACATTTCTTGCATTCCTTGCTCTATAATAATATCTTTCAGCATTCCAATTCCCATGATCCTTGATTAGATTGTGATGGAATCTCTTTTCAATTCCCTGTCCATTGATCATAAATGGCATCATCTCAGGAGGAGACTTCCCTTTTTTCTGTTCTCCCTTTTTATCAGGAGCAATCTTTTTTTGTTTGTTTTTTTTAGTTCTTTTCTTATTCTGTTTCTTATTGGAAACATTATTGTCAGACTGTGACAACTTTCTTCTAACATTTTTCGTGTAAGTATCTGATAATGCTGATAGTTTATTACAAGAAATTGAAAAGCTTTTATCAAAAAACGGAATTTTTTTTGAATTCTTTTTTAAAAAAAATCTTTTTTTGCCTTCAAAGAAGGTAAGAATCTCCTTGAGCTTTCGCTTTGTAACTCTTGGAAAATAAGAATGATATGCATCGAAGTTTATGCTCAAAGGTTTTTCAACACAATTCTCTCTGGAGAGCACTTCAAGTGTGTTAAAAAAAACAAAATACCCATCGCTCCCAAATGTGAAAATTGACTCAAGGATATCTGGATCGGATGTTGATCTTGCAATATGTTTGAACCAATACATCTATTCTCCAGTCTTTGAGAGAGCCTTCTCTATTTTGGCAATTTCCTCCTCTTTGAATTCTGAAAAACCATTCAACTTGTGAGACAGGACATGATATGTAATGCCTGTTCTCTTTGCAATTTCCTTCCTTCCAGCTTTGTCAATCCTCTTTTTCAGTGACTTGACACTTGACATCAATTGACCTCCTTTTTAAGTGTTGAAAATTATAACTATAATTACAAATATAATTTAAAAAATATAACAGTCAAGAAAAAAAGAAGGACTCTGGGGTGAAGAGCCCTTCCTGTCATATTATTTTGTCAACCTCCTTTCCTCATCATATTTTCCTCACAACCTTCTCAGCACGCACACTGAGAAGGAATCTCCATCATCCATGAGATATGATATTTGTCATATGCTTCATTCCCATTGGGATATTTATCACAGGGAGAAACCATCTTCTCTCTGGGAGGGAGCTTCTCTCCAGCAGGGACAGCAAAGATATCAGTCCCTCCCATAAAATTTGAAGGTCTCATATACAGCCTTGTCCCTGTTCCTTTGTATCTTGCCCTGATCCCTCTGAGATTGCAGAAGTTGCAAGTTGTGAGCTCAGACATATTGCCTCCTTTTTACCATGTCAATCCAGTTGCTTCACACTGCTTGCTATTAATAAATTCATTCTCAACAATCACACTATCAGCAGCAAGAACATCAGCTCTGTATTCCTTTGCATCTTCCAGATCATCACATACCATCAAGACAGCAGCCCTCTCTGGATCAACTGTGAATCTGGCATCAAAGATGATATAATTCTTGTCTCCTTTTTTATATGCCATTATCTCCTCCCTCCTGAACCTTCTAAAATCCCAACTTTGTCACAGAGTCTCTTCCATTTGTCAGGAGGAATCCTGTCAGGGAGTTCCTTCCTGACAATGTAATCATATGCAGCCTCTGGAGATATGTCAGTCCAGAAATCAATATTGATTGTATAATCAACAGCCTCAGCTCCAACTGGAAGCCTGCCTCCTGTCTCTCAGCTCTGATCTGGGACTCTGGCTGACATATTTTCATCATCAGCCTCAAATGGAAGTCCCTCATCATCATCAAGTGTTGTCTTTGCATCTGTGAAGTCTGCATCTTCAATGCTGGCATATACTCTGATCTTGTCTGGATTGAGCTTGATCTCTGAGACTATATCATCAAAGTGAGCTGCAATCATTGTTGTAAATTTCGATTCCTTATATCCTCTTTTCAATACCCATGCTTTGAATGCAGCCTCTGAAATCCTGTCCTTTTTCAATAGAGCCTGAATTTCCTTGACAGGATCAAAGGTCTCTCCCTTTTTGACTTTGACCTTTGACTTTGTATTGATTCCAGCAGGAGTCTCAGGAGCTCCTCCATTGACATTTCCATCCTCCAAGTCCTGAGTGAAGAGCTCAGAGCAGGATGTTGCATTGATAGTTGCGTCAACATATGATCTCTTCTTTGCCATTTTCAGGATAGTGTTGAATTGATCAGCAGGATTCTCATTCTCAACCTTTTCAACATCCTGATCAATGATCCTTTTATCATCAATCTCAAATGTAGCTCCACAACCTTCCTTCTTTTTCCAGCAGAGCCAGTTGGGAATCCCATTGTTGAATTCAGGCTTGCCTCTGATCACACTTCCAATGACTCCACAATCAGGACAGGCTCTCTGTCCCTGCCTGAATCTATACTTTGACTCCATTGAAGAGCATGATCCAACTCCCTGTCCCCAGACCTCTCCTGTCTGGATGTGCTTGAGAGTTGTGATCACTTCATATTCCCTGTGACCTCCCTCCAGCTCAAATCTCTTTGGTTCATAATATGGAGCAAGCCTGAAGACAAAAGAGAGCTTCTGAGCTCCAGCTTGCAGGAGAGTTGGCTTGTCTCCACAACCCTCAATTTTTCCATAATGGACTCCATCCTTCATGCTGTCCTTCATGACCTTCTGAATGACCATGATCTGCTTGACAACATTCTCAGGATTGACAGTTGCAAGGTCTCTCTTTGTGAGCTTCACTATCTCAGTTGAGTCTCCTTGCTTTTTCTCCTCTGCCATAAATACAACCTCCTTTTTTTAAAGTGAATAATTATAAATATAAATATAATCATTTGGGAAGCAATTGCAAATATTCATGTTCCCATTTATAATATTGCAGCTTCATGCTATCAGCCCAGATGGAGGATGCGCAACAATCCTCTTCCTTCTGGATGATCTTGCCACAATAATCACAGATGAGACCCCAGAGAGCTTTCCCATTGACCAGCTTGAGATGCTCCCCAGCATATGGAAGTCCATTGGGATATCTCTTCCTCCTGCCAGCTTCACAGATTGAGCACAATATCTCTCTTTTCATCAGTCACTCCCCCCGAATCTCTTTCCCCCTCCATTGAGAAAGGAGACTCTATCTGCCGCCTCTTCCCTCTTGTCAAAGTCACTCTCTGGATGCCACTTTCCATCTGGATCATAGAATCCAACAGTCCAGAGTCCTTTGTCTGTTTCTTTATATACGTACATAAAACCTCCTTTAGAACAAGACACCTTTGACCAGATGATATACTTCATCTGTCAAGAGAGTATCTTGAACACATCTCTTCAGAATTTTCTGTCTTCCTGCATCACTCTTCAGGAGCTTGTGATGTTCCTCCATGTCAAAGTCAATCTCAATTTTCGACTTCTGGAGGAGGGGCAGGACAACACTCTGCAATGATGTGTATTTTGCCTGACTGTCCCAGCCTCCCCAGACCAGAGGGAGATCACAATGAGGGACTGTCTGATATCTCTTGCTCCAATATGAGAGAGGAGGCATGTTCACCAGCAACCTCTTGCTTTTTGGAGAGTTCAACAGCTTATCATGGATCATTGCTCTTTTATACAGGAAGGGGAGATCAAAGGATGTCCCATTCCATGTGCAAAGAGTTGGATTGGCAGTGCCTGAGAGTCTCATGTTGTCAAATACCAGATCAAGGAGCTCCCATTCAGTGAGTCCCTTTTTCTCAACAAGACACTCACTGATCACAGTCCCATCCTGAACAATGACAGCACACACAACAGTCCCTGATAATGGACTGAGATCCATGCCTTGAATCTGCCTCATGACTGCATCATCCCTCATGACCTTCCTCTTTTCCTCATCCTTTGTGTTGCCATATTTGACATCAGGATCAGGAAGCCATTTGACCATCTTCATATCTGGAGCTGTCTCAATATCAATGGTCTTTGTCATACAATCTCCTTTGTAAATGGTTAAGTGTTGACAGATCACTTCCTCAGATTGAGCTGTGTGATCCTATTGATTATAGTCTCTATGAATGATTAAAAATACAGATTATTACAAAAATATTAACGCTACGTAATATTTTCAGTTTTCTCTGTCTGGCAATTCGCAGAACATCTGTTGTGCTCAACATCCCATTCAGCAGAGCACTCTGGACAGATATATCTCCCCTTGAGAATCTCCTTGATATCAGAGATCAGCTTCCTTGCCATTTGCTGGACTCCAATTCCATTGAATAAAAATTGACAGTCATTAATGCACTGGATAAATTTGTGAGCATCCTCAATCCTGAGAAATTTTTTCTCTGACTCAACCAGCCTGTCAATTAATATTCTAAAAGCAAGAGTGTGCTGGACAGTGTGAAAGTCTTTGTATAAAAATTCATACAGCTGCTCATGGCTCATGTCCTTCAGAGCCTTCTCAGCACTTCCAAGTTTTCTCCCAGACAACAGATTGTCCAGCCTCCTTTGAATCTCCTTGTCTTCCATATGTGCCAACCTCCTTTGATAAGATTAATAAATATAAATATAACTATTAATATAATGATGGTTGAGGAGAATGCAAGAAAAAAAAGAGGCAGCCTCAAAAAAGACTGCCTCTGGCTCAATCGGGCTTGCTGGATTCTTATTGCAGGATGTGATCTGTCACAGAATTTGCAACTGATATGGAATTGAATCCAGACATCTTGTGAGAGGTCACATATGTCAGAGCCTGAAAAAGTCCAAAGAGAGTTGCATTCTCGACCGCCAGCCTGTCAATGACATCTCCCCACTTTGTATGAGGAATGTCTGTCTTGTCTTTTGCAGCTGTGATGTGCTCAATTGTCAATGGCTCTTTTCTGAGAGCCTTGATCATGGGAGCAATCTCCATCAGCTTATTTGCTCCAACACTCACATTCTGGACTGCATCATCAATCAGATACTGCTGGGAGTCAGTGTGATATATCTGGAAGAATCCAAATCTATTTCTTGAGATGTATTGATTTGTGCAACTCATATTACAAGCAAACATCTCCAGAGCAAATGCTCCTGATCCATCATATGCATTCCTTGTCATGAATCCCAGATGGAGAGGATGCTCATCTCCATTCCCAATATTGATGATCGAATCTTCAGTGATATAATAAGCAGCATATTTTTTCCCATCAAAAAAGATTTTGAGCTGCTTCCATTTGAATTCTGATCTGGACATGATATCCCATGAGACATCAGCTGCAATCTGATTCTTTATCAGGTTGTAATCTTTGGACAGTGCTGCTGCAATGACTCTCTCTCCATCATCATCCTTGACCATGACAGCAACCTTTGCAACCTCCTGATCTCCAACCTTCATTGGCTCAACAGTGACATCTGTGTATGGATCACTGAATTTGTGAGACATATATCTCTCCTTTGTTAAGATTGAAAGTAAAATGATTAATAAAAATTGAAACATAAATAACCTTCTTATTTTTTCAGCTTTTTGAATTTCCTGAATGATGGGATTCTCTTCCCATCCTTTTCAATAATACAACCACCACAAGCAAAGAGGCTGCTCTTCCTGTCATGGTCAACATAGTGACAGAATCTGCATTCCATGTGAGAGAGATTGTCTGTATGTCTGGGAAAAGTACTTCCAAAATATGAGCCAATTCTGTTTGTATCCTTGACACAGACATTCTCTCCATCAGCATAGTCTCCTTTTTTTATCTGAGCAACAATCCTCCCATGCCATTCCATCTCAAGAGGACTCCCATCAAGCTTGTACTCCTTGACAAAGACCATATCTCCTGTTTTAAATTTGTTATTTGGCATATGCTTCCCCTATTCTATATCTGGATAAGTGTCAGACAGCTCATCTGCAATCTCTTCAATCTTCTCACTGACTTTCTCTGTCATTTTTTCGTT
The DNA here is from genome assembly GCA_023131705.1 of Nanobdellota archaeon. Classification (GTDB taxonomy): domain Archaea; phylum Nanobdellota; class Nanobdellia; order Woesearchaeales; family B3-WOES; genus JAGLZG01. Next base: position 11,970 of record JAGLZG010000078.1, on the reverse strand, counting down.
GAATTTATCATCCTCTGGAGGATCATATTTCTCAGCCTCTTCATCAGTGAGCTCATTCTCATCCTTGTGCTCTTCCCTGAGCTCTTCAATGAGCTCCTCTTTGAATTCCTCTTCATCAACATTTAGATCAATTCCATCCAGCTCACTGATCCAGCTCTCAAGTCCTTCAATCCTTTCCTGAAGCATCTGTCCAGTGTCTCCCTCTTGCAGTTGATCAGGCATATTGTCAAGACTCTCCTGAGTCTCATCTGCAAGCTGCTGAATTTCCTCCTTAAAGCTTTCAACATTGCTCTGGAGATCATCTGTATTATCAACCCTGAACAGTCCATCCTCAATCTGCTCTTCCAGAGAGCAGAGAGTGCTCCTGAATGCAGACTGAGTGAGTTGTGAAGGTCTGGGAGCTTTTTTTGATCTGATCTTACCCCCGAATCTAAATTTCCACCAGTAATATGACTCTCCCTTCTTGATCTTCTGATCTGGATAGTCTTTTCTGGCACTCTTGACAAATGTTGCTCTTGCCACTCTTTCCTCCTTTGTTGACGTTTATTGGTTAAGATTAAAGGAACTAAATTCTGTCATTCTGACAACCTTCCTCTCAAGATCATTGACATATTTATTCCATTGTTTTTTAGTCCAATATCTTCCATCATAATGATGAGATTGACATTTGCTGCAATAGTAATGAGCAGGACTGAATGAGTTGGGAGCAATATTGTTCATTCCTGTCCTGCATTTATTGCATTTTCTGATCTTCTTTTTCATTATTCCTCCCTGAGAGTTCTTGAGACTTCAGCCAGCTTTTCCCTGCCTTCCTCTTCCCTGTCCTCAGACTCTTCCCATTTATCCTGATCTTTATATCCCTCAATTTTACTTCTGATCAGATCAACAATGACAGAAGGCTCAAGAGCATCCAGCTCCCAACTGTCTGATCCATATTCTGCAATATATCCCTCACATCTTGAATCAGTGAGCTTTGCAGGATTTGGAGGAGGAGAATACTGTTCAACCTGATCCATATTCAGAGCAATCCTCTCAACATCAGCAGAACATTTGAAGAGCCTGAGCCGATCTTGAATATCTCTTGTCATGTCAATTCCTGATGGATCATGATCTCCAAGATGGATGATTCTTGTGTCCTGTCCAAAATATCCATTCAGTCTTATTGCAGCTCTCCAGACTTCAGATTGAGAAACATATCCTCTGCATGAGAAATATGGGATATCATGCTCCTCACAAATTCCCTCAATGATCCCTGTGAGAGCATCCTTCTCAATCCAGACCTCAAGCCTGTACTTTTGATCTTCCCATCTATCAACTCTATATTGATCAGCACAAGCATCAATGATCTGTGAAGGATTATTCCAATGAGACAAACTCCTCACAAATCTTGTCCTGTCCTCAATGGCATTCCAGTCAATCAAGCCAGCAAGTCTCCCATTGTTAAGCACATTCCCAAGTTTATTATATTCATTCTGCCTATTGGGAATCAGGTCTCTGGATACAAATTGATAATATATCTGTCTGAGAGTCAAGCTGAATCCCTGAGCTTGATATTCAACAATGATCTCATTTGCTTGTCCAATGACAGCCAGAGTCTTCTTTGTAAAGTTGAAAATATCATATTTAATTTTTGGCATCTTCATTCTCCTTCATTGAATGAGCCAGCACTTTTTGGATATCTGGATCAGTTGCGAGATCATACATTGTAGAGACCTCTGGCTGAGTCAGATCATCAACATCCTTCTGAAGCAAAAGACTATACAGCTTGACCTTTGCTTTTGAGATTTCATCTGACACACTTCCTCCTTTGTTAAGGTTGAATGATTGAGGTTGCCTCATTGAGAATGACTATTTTATAATAGTTAATATACATTATATTTATAGTTATATTTGTTTTTATTTTAAGTATACCCGATATTTTGAGCCAAGTCAAGATAAATCAACAGATTGCAAAATATTTTTATCAGCTCAATCTGGGAAAAATCTGAGGTTTTTTTGAGGAATTCTTAAAAAAAATAAAGGCAGCCTGACACTCAAGGGGAGCATGAGCATCAGGCTGATGCATCATCCTGCAAGCAGGAATCAGCTGTCACCATCACCATCACAATTTGGAGTGATCAATACCGTCTGAGAGGGATTCCCCTATATTTTGATAAGTCTCAAGATATCGGACTCCATCCATCCTGTCCAGCCTTTTTGAGATTTCTGGATTCAATCTCTGGAAAGAGAGCTCTTTCATAATTGTTGAGAGGGACTTAATTTTCTGGACTCTGCTCACTGTTGATTGGTTCCTTGCCAGTCCTCCCTCAGCCGGATCAAGGAAAAATAGGACTTGCCTGATTGTTCTTGCTCTCCTTGCTCTTTTGAATGACATGGAGAAATCAACGTGACCTGTCCCAATGCTCAGGATATGAACCTTCTCAGGACTCTGATGTTGATTCTTGTCTCCCAGCCACTTCTGTCTGACTGTCTCAATGACAGCCTCCAGAAGAGGACAATTGGCATTCCCTGTCCCTCCATCAAGCCAGACAGCTTTGTTCTTGTTGTCAATTATTGATCCAAAGAAGAGAGGAGCTGCATATGATCTGGTGATTGCCTCATTGAGTCTGAGCTCTCCATCAACAGCCTCCCAGCTTTTAAAATAGTGAGTCCTTCCATCAACCATATTGACAGCAGTGCAAATGAATCTGCTCTTGCATTGCTTCATCCTGAATTCATTTCCAATTGTCTTTGACAACACATTGTCAAGAGCCTTCCTGCTATATTTTGGAATCCTGAACAGTCTTTTCCTGAACACTTTTGGAAGAGTGTCCATCAGCAGAGCATGGATATATTTTGCATCCATCTTCCCTGATGCATAGATTCCTCCAAGAATAGCTCCAACTGATGTCCCAACTATGAGATCAAAAATATCACTGATCCTCCTGCCTTTGATCCTCTCAATATCCTTCAGGACTTGAGACTGGATCACTCCCTTTGCTCCTCCTCCATCAAGAACAAGGACTCTCTTCATGCGTACCTCCTGTGATTAAGGCTTGAATAAAATGATCTTGCTTGATCCTGTCTCTTTGTTATCGTAATGCAGCCAGCTCCTCCCCTTTTCCATTCTGGTGATGAATGGAAAGAGGTGTCTCTTCCTCATGATCTCCTGCCTCACAGCAGCTGCTGTGAGCTCCATGAAGACAAGATCAAGACCTCTGGCATCCTTATGCATGGATTCAGGAGCTCCTGTCTGAGAGTGCCTCAGTCTGAATCCTCTCTCATGGAATCTCCCTCCCCAAAGCCATGTGTTGCAGTTGCATCTGCCAAAGTGTGATCTCAGCTGATCGGCAGTGATCAGGATTCTTGGATCAAATAAATTGAGGGACTCTGCTCCCAATAATTCAAAGACAACTTTTGGGACAAGCTCCTCTGGTCTGAAGTAGACTGGAATATATCTGAGGATCATGTGACTATCCCTTTGATGCAAAATAGAGCTGGATCAGGAGAGTCAGAATAAATCCAGCTGTTGCAATGCCTCCCATTATGACTGATATCTTGATGATCATGGATGTTGAGGATTCCTTGAGAGCATCTATTGCTTGCCAGAGAGCATTCTGATGTTTTGCTGTATTAAGTTGCAATGTGCTGATTCTCTCATCATGCCTTGCAGATGTCAACTCAACCTCATGGACTCTCATTCCAAGTCCATTCAATTCTTTTCTCTTTGCAAAATCATCTGTCATTTTTTATACTATCCATAGATAAGAAATAATCACACAGCTATTTTTAATCTCGTATTTTTATAATAAACTCCACATTAGTTGTTGATTTCTAAAAATAACATTCCCATTTGTATCAAAACCAAAAGGTGTAAGATGGAAATTTACCAAGACTAAGGGGTTATCCCATGTACAAACATATATTGGGTCTGTTACTGCAAAATTATTTTCAAACATGAGAGCACCTGAGACAGTTTTATTTCCAGCAACCCCGAATTTTACATAATGAAATAACACTGGAACATAAAATTGATTGGTATCAGTTGGGATAATTTCACTTGGAAAATTACCTGTTTTTGGTCGTATACGCAATGTAGTAGTTGTAGTAATTAATTTTGTTACAGTATGATCTTGTATTCTAAAAAATAATAAATTCTTTTTAACATCCTTTATCCAATGACAATTAAATTCTGGTTGATTATAAGGAGACCCATCATCATCATCATGATATGTGCATAAAATATCGCCCTCGATTAATTCTTCAAAATTATCATCAAGCCAGTGAATCCATTGACCAATATATCTGAACAGCCAGTTGATCCACTGTCTGGGAGGAAATTGCTTGAAATCAAATCCAAGATTCTTTGCAGCTGTTGAAGGCTCTGAGACATTTGGCTGTCCTGACACTGGACTTGTGACATTATTCAGAGCCCAATCTGGAAATTCGGCTGGCTTTGTCATATGTAAATCTCCTTTATTTTTATACTGGCAATCTGTTTGTGATCAATTCAACAAGCTGTCCCTTTTTATAATCTGGATCAGCTCCAAAATATCCCAGCTCTTCCCAATGACCACCCTCAGCTGGATGAGGGAATCCATCATCATCTCCAGTGCAAAAAGGTCTCTCCTCATGGTCTCCAGTATATGCAACATGAACCTTGACAGCTGCTGGAGCAATTAATTGCATGGATGCTGCTGTGTCAACTGGAATAATGTCTCCATCTGTATGAATGAAGACCTCAGCTGGATATATCTCAAGATATCTGATGAGCTCTGCATTGGTTGAGAATTGGAGAGCTGCAATCAGTGTCTCTGGCTCTCCATTTGAGAGATTGATGAATATCTGGAAGTATATTGCAGCTCTATATTCATCATCATCCAGCCCCTTCCTCTCCAGTCCAACAATCTCTCCAATGATGTCAAGAGTGTATCCTCCAGCATTAGAAATTCCTCTCAGGATATAAACATCATGAGCAACCTTTTCGATCTCTTGCCAGATGTCAATATTGGTCTGGAGGTAGTCATTGACTCTCTTCTTTTTCTCCAGCTGCTCAATCAGGAGACCTCTCACTCTGTCCATATAATCAGGGATATAAATGGGATCAACAGCCTCCCAATCTATATATCCAAAAGTTGCGATCAGTCCAGCCCTGAATGGAATCTTGATCCCAAATTTGGAGATATTAAAAGGATCACCGATCTCAATTGTCATACTATTCCCTTATGTTAAAAGATCAATCTCTTGTCCTGCCAGCAGCTGTCACATCAACCACTGTCAGAGCAGTCACATTGTCTCTCTTGAAAAATGTCAACTTCCCTGCTGATGGATAGTCAACTCTGAACCTTCCATCAACCATTGCAAGAACAAGCTGAAGGATCACTCCAGTCTGTATTCCATCAAGCAATGTCTCCTCTGTAAAGTCTGAAATGTCTCCAGCTGGGAGCTTGTCATATATTGCCTGAGATTGAGGCTCGATGAGCTTCACTCTGTCATTTGTATCATCAACAACTCCATCAACCACTGCAAGATCATTGTTCAGATCAGTGAGGCTTGCTGGAATGGTTGTCCCTGTGTCTTCAAGGATATCATCCAGATGATCATCAACTGATCCAGAAGCAGGAGCTCCTCCTGATGGAGCAAGCTTCATTGCATCCCTGACAGCTTGAGGAGTGATGCCAGCTGCATCAATTGCAAGCCTCAGCTTTGCAAGGCTGTCAGATGTTGCATCAAAGACAGTCCCTGCTGAATCATCACACATCTTCTTGATGTTATCTGCAAGAGAGGCTCCTCCTGTGTCAATATTTGCTGGCACTCCAATTCTGCTGAGGATAGTGTCAATCTCTCCTGCGTCAATTGCCTTCCCTGTCCCAGCCTCAACTTTGAATCCAGCTCCAGCTCCATTGCCAAGAGTCCTGATTCCAACAGCATCAGTCCCCTGTCCCTGAATCAACATTCCAACAGCTCCTCCCTGAGATTTAATGCTCACTCCAATCCCTGTTGTTCCTCCAAGAATATCAACTCCAGCAGCATTCCCAGCTCCCTCAATGAGCATTGCTTGACTGTTGCCTCCTCCTCCCTGAATATGGATTCCAGCTCCCTGAGTGCCTCCTCCAGAGAGGTCAAGTCCAACAGCAGTCCCAGCAGCACTGATCTTCATTCCAGCCAGTCCTCCAGCTCCAATTGAGTTGATCCCTGATCCAGAAGTCTGTCCAAGAGTCTTGATCCCATCTCCAGATGTTGCTCCTCCAAGAGCAAGGATGCCATGACCTGTCACTCCAGCCAGAGCCTTTAGTCCTGAACCTGAGCCGATCCCAACAGCTTCAATTCCATTGCTGTTGTTGTCTCCTCCCTCAGCCCTGATCCCAGCTCCATCTCCATGTCCCAGAGCCTTGAATCCATCATAATTTCCAGCAACTCCCTCAGCCAGAATTCCATGTCCAATTGATGATCCTCCCTTTGAGTGAATGCCATGACCATTGTCGCCTCCAACAATCTCCACTCCAGCTCCAGAGCCATATCCTGTGATCTGAACCGCTGGAGCAGCAGCAGAACCTGTATTGTTGATTTTTAATGTTGCAACTCCAGCTGATGATCCATTCTGAATGACCAGTCCATATGCTCCAAATCCAGCTCCAAAAAGTGTCATTCCTCTTGATCCATTTGATGTCCCATTTGCTTTTATTCCAGAGCTTCCTGCCTTCCCATTTCCGACACAATAAAATCCATGTCTCTCATATGTGCCGCCTCCTCCTGAATAGAATGAGACTCCATGTTCATCTCCATCAACTCTGATTCCATCTCCTCTACTGCCTCCCCTTGCCTTTATATGGACAGCAGCTCCTCCAAATCCGCCTCCATAGATTTCTAATCCAGAAACATTTGTCCCCTTGAGATACAGAGCAATTCCATTTGCCCCGCTCTCAATCATCATTCCTTTTCCAGTGCTGGAGGATGCTTTGGTATATACTCCTGTTGTTCCTTGACAATAGATTCCCTCTCCTCCTGTTGCAACAATATTGATTCCCTTGCCAGCAGCATTCAGAATCTCAACAGCTCCATTTGCATCACTTGCATTGATCTTCAGCTTTGTCAAGTCAATCCTTGCTCCTGTCCCGTCAAGGATTGCCTCAAGAGCATCAGCAGCTCCTCCATCTCCTGAGATTGCAACAACATTGACATCTCCAGTGACTGATCCAAGACCTTCTGATATTTTCTCAAGGCTGTCTGTTGTCTTGTCAAAATTGCCTCCTCCAACAGAGTCTGCAAATAATTTCAATATGTCAAGGATGCCAGCTCCAGAGACTCCATCAATATTGAAGACAGAGCCGATCTCCTGAGCATCAACTCCCTTCCCTGTTGCACCTTTGACAAGCTTCAATCCTGATCCTGTCCCTGTCCCAACAGCCCTGATCCCATCAAAGTCAGTGTCTCCAGTTGCATAGATTCCATGACCTCCAAGACCTATTGCTCTGATCCCATGACCTGATGATGGAGAGACTGTCTCAGCATGGATTCCATCCTGATTCCCAATTGCTTCAATCCCATGAGTCACTCCCTCTCCTGTGATTCCTGTCCCTCCAGAAGCAATCAGTCCAGCTCCAGAGCCTCCTCCCTGAGCTTTGATACCATTTCCAGCTGCAAGGACTGTCTGAGCAAGAATTCCATTTGCTCCTGTTGATTTGGCATGGATTCCCTCTCCAATGGTTGCTCCTCCCTCAGTGTGAATTCCATCACCAGAAGCTCCTCCTTTGATATACATTCCATTGCCAGTCCCAGAGCCTTCAATCCAGACTCCCTGCTTGTTGCCCTGAGCCACAATCTGGATTCCATGTCCATCAACTGCTGTGATCTCAAGTCCACTTCCAGAAGTGTTGCCTCCCAGAATCTGGACTCCTTTTCCTGTGACTCCTCCTTTGCAATAGAGACCAGCTCCATCTCCATATCCCTGCATATAACAGGCTGGGGAATTCGCTGCTGACAGAATCCAGAGACCATATGGAGAGCCTGTCCCTGAGCCTTCCAGCTTGACAGCTGCTTGATTGATTCCTGCAACATGGAGTCCTATCTGTCCAGAAGCTCCTTGAATATAGACTCCCTTCCCTGAGACAGATGTGAATTGACCTCCAGCTCCAGAGCCTCCTCTTCCATTAATCCCAGCAACAGCTCCCTCTGCATCAATTCCATTTGCTCCTGTGTCTCCAATTGCCTTGATGCCATGACTTGCAGCTCCTCCTCCAGCTCCCTCAGAATGGATTGCGGCTGAATTTGCATCATTGATAATATGTAATTGTTTCAATTTCAATACTGCATTATTCCCATCTGTCTTGCCTCCATTTATTTTTCTGATATCTGCTGCCCTGTTTTCAATGCTAAATTGACCAATCACATCTGAGACTGCCTTTGTATCAACCACCATATCTTGACATATAACAGTATAATTATGTCCATGAGCATAGAATGCATCTGAAGAGAGATCAATTGTGCAAGCATGGATTCCAGTGAGTGCATGGAAATCCTTTGTGTCGGTGATTCCTGAAGTGCTTGACTGAGCTGTATTGTTATCCTTATAGACTTTGACTGTCCCCTGAGTTGACCTTGTGATTGAAGCTCCATTCTGATCTGCTGTTGACCATTTGAAATGGACTGCTCCATCCTCTTTGAAATCTCCAACAAATCCAACTGGTTGAACTAATTTACCCATGATTTAACTCCTTAATTTATAGAATAAGAATTATTATTCTTGTTAAGTCAAAGACAGCAATCTCAGTCGGTGCAATCGGTATATTTGATGTCAAATATGCTGGACTGTCAAGAGGATTTGCAGTGACTGCCAGCTCAATATCAGCTGATGCAACCCCATCAACTCCAGTCTCCTCATCAAAAATTGCTGAATAAAATTTCTGCAAGATGATATCATCTCCAATGCTGTTCAAATTGCCAATGTCAAGGATATTCTGCTGGATCACTGCCTCTCCATTATCAGGGAATTGCTCCTCTGGGTTCAGAGTGAGAGAGACCTTGACATGAGCATATTGATATACAGGTCTGGAGAATTTGATCACATGATCAATTCCTTGTGAGTCAGTGATTGTCTCTGATGTTGTCCCAAAGGTCTCAATCCCAGCTGGCTTGACTTCCCATATCTTCTGTGCAATTTCTGCCTCATCTCCTCCAACAAGGACAGCCTCAAATGATTTGGGAGGAGTTGAATCCACAACAGAACTCCCTGCCTGTGAAGCTCCTCCAGTGACCGCAACATCAGTGACATTGACATCAACAACCTTGTCAATAATGAATGTCCTGTTGTCTGTATCATTTGGATCAAGGATGCATGAGACATCTGTGAGAGCATCAATTGCAGCAACCAGATCAACAGCTGTCAGATCATGATTTGTATTGAATGGCACTTGAATCCATGCTATTCCATTGACCTTGCCATTGATCACATTCCCTGTCACAAAGGCAGCATCAAAGATCAGTCTCTGACTGTCAATCAAAGTAAAATTTTCAATGACTCTGACTGTTGAGACTCCCTCAACTTCCTGAGACAGCCTTGCCATAATAGCCTCAACACTTCCAGCCCCAACAACTTTGAGACTCTCTTTCCTTCTGATCCTGAGCTCAACATCAGTCTCCTGATCTCTGCCTGTTGCTCCATCAAGAAGATTGACCACAGAAGAGAGCCCAGCCACTGGAGTCTCAATCACTGTCATTGTATTTGCTGGACAGATGATTGATCCAGTATTCTGAGCAATGAAATCCACTGGAGTCCCCAGATTAACATATGACATATGAGCAGGAGAGATGTCAACTGAGAAGGATGTCCTTTTATCGGCAATAGTCAGAGTGAATGTCCCATCCAAATTGTCAACAACATCAACAGCATCCTGTCCTGCATCAATGACAGCAACCAGATTTGAAGCAACATCCTCAACAGTCAGGACATTGCAGACATAGACATATGGACTCCCATCAATAGTGACTGTATATGCATATAAAATTGCAACATCATCAATCTCAATTGTTGTCTTCAGGACATCTGTTTTGTCAATGACTTTCAGCTCAGTTGTCTCAAAAATTTCCTTTGTCTCCTGAACACTCACAAGAGTCCCAGCTGGCACTGATGTCAGGGAATCTCCAATAAGAGCTCCAACAACTTCAGTCTTTGAGGCTGCCAGTCTTGTGATTCCAGTGTATTGACAGACATTATCAAGCAGGACTCCCTCAGCACTGGATGGAGACATGGAATGATATATGATCTCAAGCAGCTCCCATATATCAGCCTGTGTCTTTGTCTCCACTCCAATCATTTGTCCAAAGACAGAAGCTGCATCAACATTGATCTCCCCAAAGACAGCCCTGAGAGCATCCTCTCTCTCAGCCTTCAATATGACAAGGCTCTTTTTCAAGAATCCATCTGATGTGATTCCATAATTCATTTTTAAAGCTCCTCTGTGATCGGTAACTGTCCAAAGGTTGTATTGACAGTGAATTCAACTGTCAACTTTCTCTGTGTCCTGTCATATTCCATTGTAAATTCAAGAAGGCTCTGGACATCTTGAGTGCTCAGGATCATATCCTTGAGCAGTGATTCTATATTTGGAAAATTAGGCTCTTTCACATTTACATCCTCAAAGAATCTGACTCCCTGTGATGTGTCAAGAAACCACTCCCCAAAGAAAAACCATAATCTTATCCTCAAATTTTGTGCAACCTGTTCAATCCCATCAATGAGCACAAGATCATAATTCTCAATCGCCAGATCATGGTCTGGATTCTGAGTTGTTGGATCGCTCACTGTTGTCAATTTCAAATCCTTCATCATTCAGCCTCTGTCTTTGAAGTCATATGGCTGTTGCCAATTGAATCTCCCAGCAGCCCAGATGGAGGGACAGCTGGAAGTGTTGCAACAGGAACAACTCCCAATCCTGTCAATGAGGCTGGAGTTGATGTGCTTCCAATGATCACTGCTGCTGCATTTGTGTCAATATAATTATGGACATGGTTGTTGTAGAGATTGACAAACTCCTCATTGACCAGCTTCTTGACTGTCCCATCTCCCAGCTTTATATCACCAGATGCATTGACAGTTGCCTTCTTGCAATTGATGATGATGTCTCCACTCTTCTTGATCCTGATCTCAGAATCTTTATATTTGATCAATGCATCCTCATTGTTATCCTCCAGAGCTGGCTCTTCAAATGAGAAGAGCCCAACAATTGCAATGGCATCTGTCAAATCAAATTTTCTCCCATCATTGGGAGGACTCTCTTTTCCTGTTGAGAGCCATGTGTCCAGAGGTCTCTCTGAGAAGACAAGCAACACTCCATCTCCTTTTTTGATTGGGAATGTGAAGCTTGCTTCCTTGCTTCTGGGAAAAACAACAGGAACACTTGAAATGACTGGAAGCTTCATCTCTGTCCCATCTGTATATGTCTTTGTAATCATTGGCTTGACATCTGCTTTGTGAGTTTTGTGATCATATTTCTCAATAACAGCAGGGATGCAAGTGTGAAGGTCTGAAAGTATATTCCAGACAACATTCTCAATTGCTTCTGTCAATGATTTAGGCATTATTTTTCATCTTCTTAATTGTAAATATTCAAGCAAAACATTGCATTTTTCGCAACAGGGTATAATTGATGTTTTTAATATCAAAAATGCCAAATTGAGTTTCTGGCCGGCGGATTCCGGATTCCCTTCCATTACGATATTCGTAATTGATTTTACTTGACATTATGATGCTCCAGTTGGGACAGCCAGATCAGATGTCTCCAGAATCGTATTGAATGACATGCCATTTGTATCTCCAGTATGCCTGATTGATTCAATCTTGAATTCAGTCCTGTTGGGAATCTCTCTGCTTGTGACTGAGACCTTCCCTCCACATTCAAATCCAGCTTGCAGCAGTGAAATGAATTCCCATCCTGTTTTTTTCTGCTCCTTTTTTGTCTTGTCAAGGATTGCATTGATCCTCTTTGGACTTCC